>DATNKA010000227.1:0-8539 GCA_035603655.1 Candidatus Acidiferrales bacterium
CAAAAGCACCAGCATTGCAATGAGTTCGAAGTCAGAGAGATGGTGTCCGGTTTTCATTTGTTCAAGTATGATGAATAAATCAGGATGAGGCAAGAAAAAACAACCACGACTGCTGGTGTTGTCCGGATAGGCGTCGTCAACAGGCCTCGCTCAGAAGCCAAGTCGATTCGCGTCATCGCACGTTACAACAACCATGGCGAAGACTTCGAATCGATTACCCCTCCCAAAATACAGGTTGAAATCACCACTTGTCCCGACGTTTTCGATAAGACTGACTCCGTCGAGATAATCTCATGCAGAATAGTGTTATGCGTCCCCACTGGCTTCAATTGGCTCGGCGTTTCCAGGCTCTCGCGCAAAATGGCCTTGCGTACTGCAAAGACCCCTACGACCGAGAGCGATATGAGGAAATACGGTGTCTGGCCGCCAAAATGATGGCAACAGGTGCGGGCCTGCGGGATGCCGCTCCGATTCTGAACCTCTTCAAGACTGAAGTGGGATATGCGACTCCGAAGCTCGGTGTACGCGCGGCGGTTTTTGATCGAGGACGGATATTGCTCGTGAGAGAGCGAAAGGACGGCCTTTGGACTGTACCCGGTGGTTGGGCAGATGTCGGTGACGCCCCGAGCGTCGCTACCATTCGCGAAGTTAAAGAGGAATCGGGCTATGACGTTGTCGTAAAAAAGCTGGCGGCATTGTACGACCAAGACCAAGATAGACATGGGCATCCCCCGATGCCATACCATATCTACACGGTCTTTTTCGTATGCGAACTTTGCGGCGGTGCGCCCGTAGATTCGATTGAAACAAACGGCGTCGATTTCTTTGATGAGAATCGTCTCCCTCCCCTGTCGCTGCCACGCATTACTCCGGTTCAGGTGAAACACATGTTCGATCATCATCGAAATCCCGAATGGCCGACCTCATTCGATTGACATTCTGGCTTTCGCAGCTTTAATCGCGTTCCGTTCGCTTCTTTTTTCCGTAACTGTCGTTAAGGCCGATTACACTCCTTGAAGAATTGGCCGAACCTCATCCAGCCTACTAAAGCGATGGCAACGCAGCGCAACGGGACTATCCTCAAATTGTGCTGAAACGAGGCGCCTGATGAAAGCTATCGTGTGTCACCGCTATGGTTCACCCGACGTGCTTGAATGTGAAGAAATGGAAGTGCCGATTGCGGGGGACGATGAAGTGCTGATCAAAGTTCGCGCGGCTTCCGTCAATCCGCTTGACGGGGGCTCAATGAAAGGGAGGCCTTACATTGTTCGCCTACTGACCGGCCTGCGCAAACCAAAGATCACACGACCCGGCGTAGATGTGGCCGGCCAGGTCAAAGCGGTTGGCAGACATGTAACGCAGTTCAAACCGGGGGATGAGGTATTCGGAGTGTGTATAAGTGATCCGCAAGCTTCGGGCACCGAAGTCTGGTCTCATCGCCAGGGGGCCTTTGCCGAGTATGTTTGCGCTCCCGAGTCGATGTTGGCCATAAAACCGGATAATGTCACCTTCGAGGAAGCGGCTGCCGTACCGGTGGCGGCATTCACCGCATTGCAGGGTCTTCGCGACAAGGGGCAGATTCAACCGGGACAGAAGGTCTTGATTAACGGCGCCTCGGGAGGCGTGGGTACGATCGCTGTGCAGATCGGCAAGTCGTTCGGTGCAGAGGTTACGGGCGTATGCAGCACCAGGAATATGGACATGGTCCGATCAATCGGCGCGGATTACGTCATTGATTACACTCAGGAGGATTTCACGAAGCGTGGGCAGCGTTATGACCTGATCTTCGACTGCGTTGGGAACCATTCGTTGTCAGCATGCAGGCGCGTCTTAGGTCCTGAGGGGATATGCATCCTGGTAGGACAGTTGAGCGGTCGGGGGATGATCAGTATTTTGGCCCGTTTGATGGCGGCGCTTGTGTTGTCACGGCTCGTGAGCCAGAAGCTGGTCATGGTCCTGGCCAGACCGAACAAACGGGACCTGACCATCATGCACGAGCTCCTGAAAGCCGGCAAGGTAACACCGGTCATTGACAAGCGTTACAGCTTGGGTGAGGTCCCTGAGGCTATCCGTTATCTGGAAGAAAAACACGCTCGGGGAAAAGTAGTAGTCACCTTGGAATGACCTCACAACGCGTTACATGGGACTTTGCTATAACTGTTTCAATCAGGCCATACCGTCAAAAACCCGGTCACTTGTCGATAAGGTCCAGAGATTTTTTGCCAATGACCACGCGACACGTCCATCACGGGGAGTGCGTATAATGTCGCAGATTCTGTCAGTTCCTAACGCGACGATGGAGGGCGCCATGCTACGAATCCTCTCTGTTCTCTGTTTGGTCATGATGACAACGAGCGCAGTCCGCATGTCGGCGCAAGTATACCCATACCGCGACGGCACTCCCGACGTGACCGGATACCGCTCGGAAGTAATGGCCGAAGTCATGATCCAAGAAAGCGAGTTCGTCCGCTTGGCCGACGCCATCCCCGCCGATAAATACACATGGCGACCGTCGCCGGATGTGCGCACGATCGCCGAGGTTTTTCTGCACGCCAGCGCGGCCAATTACAACCTGTACAAACTCGTGGGCACTCCCACTCCGGCTGGGGTCGACACGAAAACGCTGGAACAGTCCACCGCCGACAAAGCAAAAGTCATAGCTACGCTCAAAGCTTCCTACGCCCACGCCGAGGCGGCCATCCGCTCTATGCCCGACGCGGACTTGGAAAAGACTCTCAATTGGAACGGAGGGAAGATTACCGAACGGGGCGTCCTGCTTTATATCGTTCAGCACATCGCGCAGCACCTCGGTCAGCAAATCGCCTATGCCCGCTCAATCGGCGTCGTCCCGCCGTGGACACTCGACCCGCCCCGGAAGAATTAATCTTAACTAATTGGCGACGGTCAACTCTCGAAACCAGGCCATTTCACTCGCTTAGAAATTTATGGGTACGGTCAACGAGTGATTATCGCGACTTTCGCCAACCATCCACCGGCAACGCTGCGAACAGCGGACCCGCATGGGTATATGCCGAAAAGGACAGCGGAGACAGATTCCCGATTCAGGCAAAAAAGGCTTGGGTGGGGCCACCCGCCAAATCTACAAACTAAGTCGAGCGCGTTTGAAAATTACAAAGGCCAGCAGCGTTCCTAGCAGAGCCGGAAGCGGGAGGATGAATACTAAGAGCACGGCACAGACAAACTGTGTATTGAAACAACGCGATCCTTGGGGCGGGTGGCCGCATAGTTGTGATACGACGATGCATAGAATCAGCAGAAAATGTGGTGCAAGGAGGAGAAGAGTGGCAATCCATTTTCTGAGTCCCATTTTTCGCCAGGCCAGACAGGCGAGATACACAACCCCGCAGAACACCAAAACAACTACACAAGGCAAGAGCAGCCAGATCCGTTGCATGCCCACACTATAGGAAGCTTTCTATACTTCCCGCAAGATTACCATCGCGGAAAGTCCGCCTGTCATTCAGAACCCAACTCCAAACCGGGTCTGGTGGATCACTTCCCATCAAGGAGCGAGGGGGGCGCGTTTCGAACCCCCGTGATTCTGCGATTCCCCGGCGGTTGTGACTTGCGCGCGCCCGGCGATCGATACGGTGTGACGGCGTACGGTGGGGCGGGAACTTCCTTTGGCGGTTATTCTTTGCACGACACGCCGATTGTAGGAGCACGATGATTGCCGTTAACAGTCGAGGTCACAATTGTGCGCCGTTTGCTCGGCGGCGCTGTCTGACGATTACGTTTTCCGGCGCTCCCAGCATCATGCGATATATCCTTCTACAAAAATCGAGCGGTTACTATCTGGCGCTCCGGAATGATGTCAGCGTCGACCCAGGTGGCAATCCAAGACACACCTGGCGTGGATCTCTATCAGGAGAATGTGCCCATCACCCTGACATTCTCGGCATCGAAAGAGCCACGATCTACGCGCCGAATGATGCCAGCGGCGTGAATCCGAGCGACGCGTATACCATTTCAAAGACTTCAAGCTCGATCAATCTCGACCTGCCACCCAAGGCTCTGCTGACCAAAATAGTCGGTGATAGCTAATTCGCGCGAGCAACGGGTTTCCATCGGATGGAAAGGGCGTACGCAAGGTTTCGAGTCCCTGGGGATAAACAGTTGGATCAACCAGTGGAATTTTTCCCGCCGCATGACGTTGGACCCTCTCTGGCCCTTCAACTATCTTCACAATCGGGTTAGGCCCCACTACATTTGAATCCTAGCCCCATCGACCTAGCTTGCTTTGGGAAGGGGTAGGAATCCCGGATGTACTCGAGATCTGGTGCTATTCAGGAAACCGGTTCAGTGAAACGTCTCCGGTTCGCGCGTCACTATTACGGTGGGCGTCAATGCGGCTGGGTCTGACCGATGCTGATGCAGTCGGGTTCGGCGGACCTGCACTTACAGATGCAGGCTCTCACTGATGTCCAATTCATACGGCGAAGGAGGGGGCAATGTCATATAACCGAGATGACGCTGTAAGCTACGCCAGCACTCACTGGCAAACCAACTGTCACGATGGCGTTATCTCTATCATCGGATCTCCTTCAATCTTCACTGCAGCGAAGAAACGCGAGCTCGGTCTGACGCCGCCTTCGGCATGGTCGGTTAAATTGCAGCCTTTTACGCACCCGGACGCCCGGGGCGCCCTGGTTACCGAACAGGAAGCTGCGACTTTTGTGGGCCCAGGAGGCGCCACCGTGATGTTTCAACCCTGGGCCGGCTTGGGAGACTGCGCTCACTTTCTCTGCAGGTGTCTGAACGCCGGAGGCATCGGTGGTCTGACTACCGACTATGTGCCTTAGATGAATTCCTATCTCCGGAATCTGTCCTTCACCAAGACCGTTGGCAGCGAGATTCCTCCGGACCGCGTCAAACGAATCGTCGATAAGGGAGTGATGAAGAAGGGGGACGTTATCCTTTACGTCGCTCCTCCGGGCGGAGAACTGGGCGGAGGATATGTACACAGCGCAATCTTCGTGACTTCGTCGACAATCTCCTGCCATACGACATCACGATTCAATGAAAGCTGGGACGCTCCTCACAAAGATGACGGTTTCTCTTACACCCTGATTCACTTCAGTCACGACGACCCGGTAAACCATCAAGACGAGAAACTCAGCGGTTGGTGGGAAGTTACCTGGCGCGGTGAATCGTATTTCTACTTCTTTGAGGGAGGCCGAGGCCGGGTTTGGTACACGCAGGTGCGCCCTACTGACAGGGCACGGCCAATTATGCCGACCGGCTCCGGCTATTACTTCCCAAGGCTTACTTCCACTTTCCTCATCTGCTGGAGCGGCACCGGCACGGTGGAGGAGTTCACTATCGGTGCGGACGAACAAAGTCTCACCGGCACATGGAACGGCTGGACGCGCTCACAGGTCGGAAGATGTAGAAGCCAAGATCGGGCAGAAAGACTAGCCAAACTGCAAACCCGGAGCAACCACAGTGAAGACCGTACCGCCCTCTGCAGATGATAACTCGCAACGCCTTCAGGATGAGCGACATCCGCTGGCTCCTTTCTCTTTATCGAAACGCTGCGCCGGTCTGTCGCTTCATCCGGCTCGGCGCTTTTTGTAGTCGCTGCACCTGGTTACCATCGTTCACAAACCACTTACAGGCGGGAACTTCGCGCGCCCGCGCGGAGTCTATGCTTGTGAGACTGAGACTGAGACTGAGACTGGGCGCACGAAAGGCACAGGGATCGGCTGGCCGACAATTTTTCGGTTCAGGATGGGGTGGATAATCCTATAATCAGGACGCTGGCACATGGCGGGAGCAACGACCTTGGGAGAATTGGCAAGCGCGATTGGAGCGCGGGCGGAAGAAGCCGCGATTGTGGCGGATCTGAAAGCCGGCTCAGAAACGGCCTACGCCTGGCTGATCGGTGAATTTCAGCGTCCAGTTTACGGGCTGGTTTATCGCATGATGAGCGATCCCGCCGACGCTGCCGATACCACGCAGGATGTTTTTCTAAAAGTGTTCCGCGGCATGAAGCATTTTCACGGTGAATCCAGCCTGAAGACCTGGATTTATCGCATTGCACTGCATGAGGCGGCGAATCGGAAGCGCTGGTGGTTTCGCCACAAGGTGCATGAGACGTCGATTGAGTTACCGGAATCCGAAGGAAACCGAAACGGCGATGGAGCCATCGAGAGCGCTCTCACCGACCGTCACGAGTCGCCTTTCGACAATGTCGCGCAGAACGAATTGCGGCAGCGGGTGGACGCGGAACTCCACCGGGTAGACGAGCCGTATCGCACGACGCTAATCCTGCGCGATCTGGAAGAAATGTCCTATGAAGAGATTGCAGAAATTTTGCAGATCTCGTTAGGAACCGTGAAGTCGCGATTAACGCGCGGCCGTCAAGCCTTGAAAAAACGCTTGGCGCCTTACGTACGCGAGGTGGGTGGAGAATTGGGGCTCACTCTGCCTGAAGAAGAAGACAATAAGACCCCAGGCGTGCGGCGTCAGGTTGCTGGAGGGGGCAGAAGGGTCGAGGTGATGCCATGACTTACATGGCTTCAAAGGCGAGGGTGAACTGCAACATTACACAGGGACTGCTGTCACCTTATCTGGATGGCGTAGTCACCGGGGCTCAGATGCAAGCGGTGCGCCAGCATCTCGATGCTTGCCCTGCGTGCGCGCGCGAGTACCTGTTGTTGCGCAAGACCCAGCAATTACTGACGAACTCCAGCCGTCCCGTGCCGCCGGCCGACCTTGGGCTCAAACTTCGCCTGGCGATTTCGCGCGAAGCCGCGCAGACTCGTCGTCCGCGCTATGAGGGGTTGCGCCTGCGTCTGGAAAACACTCTCAACGCTTTCATGGTGCCAGCAACTGCCGGACTGGCCTGCGCGATACTTATTTTCGGCCTGGTCGCCACCATTCTCGCCATTCCCGGACAGTTACAAGCTAACAATCAGGATGTGCCTTTGGTACTGAACACGGGACCGGAATTGCAGCAAAGCGCGTTCGGTACGATGAGTTCGATTAACGCGGAGTCTCTGGTGATCGAAGCTTACGTCGATTCCCATGGCCGGGTCGAGGATTACAAAATCCTCTCCGATCCCGGAGACTCGCAAGAGCTTCTTCCGCAAGTGAAGCGGATGCTTATCTTCACCACTTTCCGGCCCGCCATGTCGATGGGGCACCCGATTTCTTCGCGTGCCGTGCTTTCGTTTTCGAGAATCAGCGTGCGCGGGTAGCGGCTTCAGATACGTCTGAAATAAACCTTTTTACCCCCCTCGTGGAGTCGGAAATCCCTGCCCTTCATCGGGTTACTGCTGTATAGCCTTTAAAAGGCGCGCGCGGTACTTTTCCATTAGCGGTACCTTTACATTGATTGCATGACTAACGGCGGTCCGCCCCTCCGTTAAAGCCCACTTCGAGGAAGGAGTGCCGTGGTCCGAATTTTTTTAGTCGATGATAACGCCATGATCCGCTCCCAGCTGCGAAGTGTGCTCGAAAAGCAGGACAACTGGGTAGTTGTCGGTGAAGCCGAAGACGGTCGCCGCGCTCTCGAGCAGTGGGCGGAACACGCCCCGAATCTTACGGTAATGGATTTCGTAATGCCCGAGATGGATGGTCTTGAAGCCGGGCGCCAACTCTTGCAACAGCATCCCGACGCCCCAGTTCTGATGGTTACGATTGACCCCTCGCGGCAGCTCGAGCAGGAGGCCAGGCAAGCGGGAATCAAAGGACTGTGCAAGAAGTCGGACCTTCGCTCCCTGTTCGCAGCGATAGAAGCACTGCTCAAAGGGCAGACTTATTTTCATCCGATGCCGGCTGCGACTTAAACTCTTCTTTCAGATGCGCGCTTTCAAGCGGCAGAACTGCCCTGACCAAAGTTCCGCTTTCATCCGAGTGGATTTCAAGAGTGCCTCCCAACTGCCTCAGTCGCTCTCGCATTCCACCGAAGCCCATGCCAATTCGGCCCACCTTAGACAGCAGTTGCAACTGATGTCGCGGGATCCCCTTTCCGCGATCCTGGACCTCGAGAGTCAGCTCGTTTTTGTACGGCTGGATTCGTATCGTGGCCGTGGCACTGCCGGAATGACGGTGGATGTTGGTCAAGCATTCCTGCACCACGCGAAACATGGCGATCTCGGTATCATTTGGCAGTCGACCGAGTTCGGGCGCGATTTCCAGATCCACATCGATCCGGCTGCGCTTGGCAACCCCCTCTGTGTACCAGCGCAACGCAGACGCCAGCCCCGCCTCGTCCAGCAGCGGCGGATGCAGCAAGTGCGAAATAGTGCGAATCTCTCGGCTGACCTCGTCTACTAACCCGGCATTTTCCGCCACGCACTTTGCCGCTGCCGGACTCAAGCTGCCCGCTTCCGCCGCTATGACCGCAATGTTCATCCCGATCGCCGCCATTAGTTGTCCTACACTGTCATGCAGCTCCCGTGCCAGCCGTCTTTGTTCGTCGTCGCGCATGCGCAGCAGCCGCGCCGACAAGTCGCGCAAACTGTCGGTCGCTATGTGCAATTCCTCAGTTCGCTCCAGAACTCGCTTCTCC
>DATNKA010000228.1:0-6728 GCA_035603655.1 Candidatus Acidiferrales bacterium
CGTTCAGGCGCCTGCAATTCCGAGACTCAACGTAGCAGCGGAGAAAATTATGTCGCCGATTGCACATAGCCCGTTGACGTTGAGCCCGCTCGCCGCCGTCTAATCCAGCCGGCCGGCTGGGTTGGCTCCATCTTTCAACTCATCAGTTGAAGCCGCATACGCATTCGTGCGCCTGCCGGCTCTGCGCGCATGCGCGCAAAAGAGAGCTTTGTGAAACGAAGAAAACGTCGAGGTAAAGGAGCGGAGTCCGTGGACGCGGACTTCGCTGAAATTCTCTATGGAGAAGGAAGCGGCAGTCGGTCGGACAGCCGCCAAATTCAACGGAAGACACAGCAGTTCTGCTGTCAAGTGCAGCGGGCGCTGAACCTCGCGCTCGCGGATTCAGACATTGCTGGCATTGGATGCGAACTGTTTGTAGATGAGGTTTCGCCAGCACCTGGTTGCGGCCATCTACTGGTCCATATCGTGGTGCAAGATGGCTACTCCGTCGTCGATGCGATGAGCGTGCTCCGGCGCGATGCATCGCGTTTGCGGTCGGAAGTCGCGATGGCGATCGCCAGAAAGCGTGCGCCAGAGCTGTCGTTTGTGCCGGTCTCGGTGCAAGGAGGCGACGATGAGTGATTCGTTGATGGCACCGCTCCGAAGCTGGCTAGCTGCTCCACTGGATCGAGACGTGTCTGAGGCACTTGAGCGAATCCGGTGCACCCCAGATGTTCAACAAGTCGTGGTGATGCCCGATGTACACCTTGCCGCTGAGGTGTGCATCGGTGTCGTCGTCGCGACTTCTCACCTGATCTATCCCCAGGCAGTGGGAGGCGACATCGGATGCGGCATGCTGGCCGTCGCGGTTGACGCGGAGGCCTCCGCGCTAAGGAATCCGAAGACCGCCGCCCAGCTGCTGAATGAGATCGGGCGTGCGGTACCCTCGCGCAGACACAACCGGAACGCGGTAATTCCCCAACCTGCTGAGATACCAAGCGATCCGCTCAGTCATGCCCGCCTAGAGGCAATTCGCCAAAAGGAGGGCGAGATCGAGTTTGCAACTCTCGGCAGCGGAAACCACTTCCTTGAGATACAAGCGGACGAGGTGGACCGGCTCTGGCTGATGGTGCATAGCGGATCGCGAGCGCTCGGGCAGGTGATCCGCGACCATCATCTGGCGCGCGCGCAACCGGTCGAAGGGCGACTACGTATGCTCGATGCGGATTCGGATACTGGCAAAGAGTACCTTCACGATGTCTTGTGGGCCCGGCAATTCGCCGCGGCTTCTCGCAAGGCTATGGCAGAGGAAACGGGCAAGGTGCTGACGCGAACGTTGAAGTGCAGCATCAGTTGGGAGACGATGATCGCCATCGATCACAATCATGTCGCGCTTGAGCGTCATGGCGGGCGCGAGTTGTGGGTGCATCGCAAGGGCGCAATGTCCGCTCAACAGGGACAGCCCGGAGTCCTGCCAGGGTCGATGGGTAGTCCCAGCTTCCATGTGGAGGGACGGGGGTGCGAAGAAGCGCTTTGTTCGAGCGCTCACGGCGCAGGCAGAGCTCTGAGCCGGGGCGCGGCGCGGAGCAAGTTCAGCGATCGCGATCTTCGGCGTCAAATGGAGGGAGTTTGGTATGACTACCGGCTGACAGGCAGACTCAGGGACGAGGCACCCGCTGCTTACAAGGACATTCGTGCAGTCCTCAAGGCGCAGCGAGAACTTGTTAAGGTTGTCCGCACGCTGCGACCGGTGCTCAACTACAAAGGCACCTGAAAAAATGTATGGGCTGAGACTCCCCTACATTGGCCGTCCGCGTGATTGAGGAAACGGGTTAGGCCGCGCAGGTCTCGGGAACCTGCGCGGCGGTTTTCCAGGGTACCAGCCAAGAGTGGACGAGATTGACATATCGTTCATAATAATGTACATTAACCATGTTAGTGACCATTATTATGGACATTAATTATGAGGACCAGCCGATCATCCGTCGTACTGCCACTCCCGGCAAGGCATGCCCTGCGCAAGCTTGGCCGAGACATCCGCGACGCCCGGCGGCGACGGCGCATCCCCGCGGCCATCGCGGCGCAGCGCGCCTCGATCAGCCGCACGACCCTCGTCAAGCTTGAAAAGGGCGATCCCGGCGTCGCGATCGGGATATACGCCACGGTCCTTTTTGTGCTGGGGATGGCGGACCGGCTGGGCGATCTCGCCGCGCCGAAGAACGATCCCGTGGGCCTGCAGCTCGAAGAAGAAAACCTGCCGCAGCGCATTCGCGTGGCGCGCAGCCCGAAACGCACGAAAGACAAGTGATGGACAGAGAGGCTCTCGTATACGTGGATCTCGACGGCGTTCCGCACCTCATGGGACGTCTGTGGGCCCGTACGCGCAAGAACAAGGAAAGCGCCACCTTCGAATACGACAAGACATGGCTGGAAAATCCCGCGCGATTCTCTCTGGAACCAGCCCTGCAGGTTGGTCCTGGTCCGTTTCACACGCCGGCAGACACTCCCATGTTCGGCGCCATCGGCGACTCCGCGCCCGACCGTTGGGGGCGGGCGCTCATGCGCCGCATGGAACGCAGGCGCGCGGAGCGCGAAGGCGGGGTGCCGCGCACGCTCCAGGAAATCGACTTCCTGCTGCTGGTGGACGACGAGGCCCGTCAGGGCGCGCTGCGCTTTGCGGAAAAAGAAGGCGGACCCTTCCTGCGGGAGGAAGGCATAAAGCGCATCCCCCCGCTGATCGAGCTCCCGAAACTGCTCTCCGCGGCCGAACACGTGATGGAAGAGAAAGACACCGATGAGGAACTGCGGATGCTGTTCGCGCCTGGCTCCTCTCTTGGCGGCGCGAGGCCCAAGGCTTCCGTCAGGGAAAAGGACGGCCATCTCGCCATCGCGAAATTCCCACGCAAGGACGATGAAATCAACACGGTGGTCTGGGAGGCGGTCGCACTGTCCCTCGCCCAGAAATCTGGCATCCCTGTTCCACAATCCCGTGTCGAAAACATCGCCGGCAAGCCTGTGCTCCTCCTGCGACGCTTCGACCGCGACGGCGAACGGCGTATCCCGTTCCTCTCCGCGATGAGCATGCTCGGATCGAAAGACAGAGAAACCCGAAGCTATCTGGAAATTGTTGACGCGCTGCGCCAGCACGGCGCCGCGCCGAAAGCCGACATGGAAGCGTTGTGGCGGCGGCTGGTTTTCAACGTACTGATCTCCAACACCGACGACCACCTGCGCAATCACGGTTTTCTGTACGAAGGACAGGCGGGCTGGCGCCTGTCGCCCGCTTACGACCTCAACCCGGTCCCAACCGACATCAAGCCGCGCATCCTCAGCACGGCAATCAATGAGGATGACAACACGGCTTCACTCGCACTGGCGATGGAGGTGGCGGGATATTTCGAACTGGACGACGGCAAAGCGCGTGACATCGCAAAACAGGTCGGCAAGGCTGTCTCGAAGTGGCGCGATGAAGCAGTGCGGCACGGTCTCGCTACAGGCGAAATCGACCGTATGTCGTCGGCATTTGACCATGATGATCTGAAAGCGGCTCTCGCAGCACGGTAAGTAGAAAGAGCAGCACGATGAAAATCTCGGAAAGAACTGTCAAGCCCCTGTGTCCTGAACCACACCGCGCCCCTCTTGGTACATCACGTCATCGTTCGCCACGTGATTGATCCGAGTGCTTACGGTATGGCAGCCCATCTGCCGAGCATCGAACGGTTTCAACAGTTCGGACGCCGTACCGCCATCGTTCATGCCCGGATCAAGCCAGAGGTCGTAACTATCTGGATGAAGGATCACGGGCATCCGGTCGTGGACATTGGCAGTCAGAGCATTCGGGGTTGTAGTCAAAATCGAACACGTTCGTACCCACTTCCCTTCGACGTTCTTCCACCCATCCCAAAGCCCGGCGAAAGCGAACAACTCCCCGTTGTTCACTTCAAAGCAGTACGGTTGCTTCGATGTTCTGTTTCTCTTCCGCTCATAGAACGCATCAGCGGGAATCAAGCAACGCCGATACTTCAACGGGTCGCGAAAAGCAGGCTTCGTGGCTGCTGTTTCCGAGCGAGCGTTGATCATTCTCGCCGCGCCGGACGTGGCGTGCAAGCTCTTTTAGAAACGGGACCCAGCCTCCGCAGATAACGACCTCTATTTGCGCCTGCTTCAGCGTTTTCATGACGTTCAGCAGTTCAAGAAGAACAGTTCTTTCGCGCGAAGCGGGGAAATCTTTTGTGATCTCGATTGTGTTTGCCATTATTCTCTGAAGCCCAATGCATGTTCGATCAGAAAATCTGCTTGCTCTTCGCCTCTACTGCCATGCAAAGTGAAGTCCACGTAAAGTTGGACAGGGTTTACGCCCGTCAGCCCGTTGGTAAGATTACGGGGACGGTAGAAGACGCCACCCGCGTCCGTATTGTCCGATTCAGGGGGCATCATCAACATCACATTTGCTCCTTTTCCGACTGCCTCTAGTTGGAGGTCGTTTCTCAAGTTCTCGGGCGACACATTTAGGTACGCGGCTGTGATCTCCTCTCTCACATTCCGCTCGTTAGGCTCTAGTCCGCTCGCAAGTGTGAAGGCACACCGAACACCCTTATGTTCGCAAGTTTCGCGAAGGAATTGTGCGAATTGTGCCGGTGGTGTTTCAGAGAATGCATTGAATACGCTCCGGTTGTGGGCATAATCGCTCTTGATCTCTTGCGCGAAAAGCCTAAGCAGCTTCCTAGGTTTCGTAAGCACACGTCCTTGATGAGTTCGATCCAGAAGTCCATCTTCTTGGAGTCGCCTCGTCACTTGAAACACCTGACCGATGCTTAATCGAGCTTCTGAAGCGAGTTCTTCGAGTCTGTATGCTTTATAGGGATTGACTAACAGCACTCGTACAATCCGACGTGATCGGCTGGAAAAGATGTTTTTGACCCCTTGAGGGTTCTTGAACATCGTCGCAGGACGGACGATATCAACATAGACATCGTTCCGGATCAATGCGAAGGTTCCGTTCAAATCGACGTAGCCGACTCCTAGCTCTTTGCATCGCCGCTGGACGGAATCGGAGATGTATGGAGCGGCCACCATGGGATACAGGTCCGTGAAAGTGCCAGATTTCTGAAGTTCGTTCCGGTATCCCAGCACTTGATAAATGGCTCCTTCAAGAACCATGGGGGTCAGGCGCGATTTCATTTCGATAACGGCTTTGATGGGTTTGTTGGGCAGGTCTTTTACGGTGAACTCCACTATAGCGTCAACCTGGACACGGCGGCCTGCTACCTCGAAGGAGGGTTGCATCGCGACAATTCTCGCTTGGACTCCGGGAGGAACAATGGTGCCGGACTCTAAGCCTTCACGGAGGGATTGGAGAAATTTATTTTCACTCATATAAAGTGGCTTAATAGTGAAATTATTTCACTATCAATTGCTGCTTTACTTTTGTAGATAATCACGCATTAATGGCAAAATATCACGAATTCTATGTAACAATTATAGTACATCATAAATATAGATTACGCAAGAACGATCCTCTCTCGAATCAAGACGCACCCGATGCCCAGCCCGAGGTCAAGCCTGAGGTCAAGAAATTTTCGGCGCTGGCGGAAGAGTGGAAGAAGTGCGTAGGCGTGACGCTGGAGGGTTCTTCCCTCAAGCATTATTCCGACGCGCTGCGGGCTTATATTCTGCCCACATTCGGGAACAAGGATATTCGCTCGATCAACCGCGAAGCCGTCGAACTGTTCCTCGCCAGCCAAGCGGCGAAGCATAGTCGGTCGTCGCTTAGGAGTATGCGAGTTACGCTCTGCATGATCCTGAGGTGGGCCGAGAAGAACGACGAATTCCAGCAGCAACCGCAGCCGCACGGATGGCTGGAAGGGATTCGTCTGCCCAAGAAAGTCGGCGGCAGGAAAGTCACGCGCACCGAACTAACGCCGGAACAAACGCGGGCATTCGTCTCGCGCATGAAAGACCCTTACTCCACACTGGTGCTGTTGCTGGCGTCGGCGGGGGTGCGGGGCGAAGCAGCGGTTGGTCTGCAACCCGGCGATTTGGATGCTGAGAATGTGCTGCGGGTGAAACGGGTCATCTAGGAAGGGGAAGTGATCCCGTTGACGGAAGAGGAACAAAAGAAGCACATCTTCCCTTTAGTTGGATGCCGTCGTTCATGCTGAACTGCTACAGCGTTTGCGCTCATTGGGAGCGGAAGCGAAGTGGATTCTGCATGGGCGGACGGGTGAGCCGTTGAATTTGGGAAATGCGAGGAACAGAAAATTGCATCCGGTAGCCGCAGCCTTGGGTATCAAGGCGGGCGGCTGGCATGACTTCCGCCACACCTTGAAGCGGCAGATGCGGCGGGGGTTAGACCCTGTGGTAGTACGTGACACCCTGGGGCACTCAAAAGTAGAGCAACAGGAAGTCTACGATATAGCCCAGCGCACGGAAGTGGGCGATGCGTTTGCGGCTCGTCGGCAATCGGCTGCTACAAAATCCGTCCATTCAATGAACTCAATCTCTCCAACCCGCATAAAGATTGGGGTTTGGTGAGCGCGGGAGGAATCGAACCTCCAACCTACTGATTAAGAGTCAGTCAGGAGTCGGCAATCCGCGCTCTAGCAACTCACAATGAACCAATAACTTACAAGGGTCTTGCGCGCACAGAGAACCGGTTGCAACTGCTTGAAACGTTGGCGATGTTTAGCAACGTACAGCCACAGTTACAGCCACACCAGCCGTCAAGGCGTACGCGATGGTTGTGAACC
>DATNKA010000229.1:0-3206 GCA_035603655.1 Candidatus Acidiferrales bacterium
AATACGATATGGGGCGGAGGCTACATCCCCTGATCTGAGCACAGGATGACGAGTGGCCGGTAGAGGGCCGGAATCAGTCTACTCAGAATGTGCGGAATTCCGGCGCGGTGTAGGATGCTGGCGAAATGGATGCTTGGCTAACCCTGCAACAAGCGCTTGCCGCACCTGGATTGCGCCTGGCACCGGTGCGCGCGGGTTTACCGTCGCCTTGGTCTGAATTTGCCCGCTCGTGCTTTCACGTCAAGCGCATTCCCTATTCACTGGTTGATGCACGTGACGCGGATCGAGGTCTCACGTCCATTAGGACCCTGACGGGGCAAGAGAGTCTGCCGGTCGTCTTTTGGAATGATGAGCGACCGCGTTCCAGCTGGCTCGATCAGCTCCTTCTTGCCGAACGGATTTCTCCGCAGCCACGCCTGCTGCCCGTCGATCCTTTAGAGCGCGCCAAGGTCGTGGGCCTAATTGCAGAGCTCTGCTCCGAGGCAGGTTTCGGCTGGCACCGGCGTGTCATGATGATCGCAAGACTGCTCACGGAGCCAGCCTTCGGTGAGCGCGAACGTGGCATCGGCCACTACCTGTCGAAGAAGTACCGGCACAATACGGATTCGGTCGAAGGCTCCATAAAGCACTGTGAAGAAATTGTCCTCACATTTGGAGATCTACGATCCGCCGGCCATCACTACCTGCTAGGCTCCACCCTGACTGCGGTTGATCTGGCCTGGGCGGCATTTGCGGCGTTGATTCAGCCGCTCTCTGAAGGCTTGTGCCCGATGAAGCCGCCGTGGCGGGATCTATATACATGGATGCCCTCAGTGACGCCCCGCCATACCACAGAAGCGCTGCTCTCCCATCGAGAGCGTATTTATCGCGACTGGCTAACGCTGCCCGTGGACCTGGGGTAGATTTATTGTCTAATGTAAAAAATTGAAATCCACTATAGAAAAATCGCTTGCCATCAGATCAACTCCAGACTTCCACCGTGAGACCGGGAACGTTTGCGAATTGCTTGAGGTTATTCGTGACCAGCACCATTCGCTGGGATACCGCGTGTGACGCAATAAGAAGATCCATATTCCCGATCGGCTTGCCAGACCGCTCCAACTCTGAGCGAATCCGCGCATAGTGGCCCGTAACTTCGTTGGTCCAGTCGAGAATCGCAAGTCGTTCCAAATACGCCTCGACCAGCTCGGCGAGTTTCGGCCGAGCCGCCTTTGCTGCGCCAAAGCGTAACTCCGCGGCGGTCATCACGGACACACTCAACGATTCGGCGTGCTTCTCGAACCTTTCTACCAGAGTCGCCGGTCGGCGCTTGATGATGTAGCTGGAAATATCCGTATCCAGCATGAACCCCGTCATAACGGGTCGCGCGACTGCGGAGGCGAATCGTGACGGTTCTCCAAAAAATCATCTGCTGCGTCCGCCTGCAGCCCAAAGAACGATGCCCAGTTAGGTTTGACTGGCGTAATGAACAACCCATCTCCTTGTTTACGGATCCGGACTTCTTTGACGTCCGCGGGAAAACGCAATTCCTGTGGGAGTCGCACGGCCTGGTTGGCGCCATTTCGAAATATCGACGCTCTCTTGGCGACGGCAGTGGACATGGACCTAGCCGTCGCCTTCGATGTCACTGATTTGTTCTTTCCAGTTCGCGCGCGCTTCATCATGTATCCCTCCGTATAATCATCCCTAGCAAATGCCTCGCATATGGTGACATCAAGATGCATTCCCTTGTAGCGCCGACTCACTTTCGCATTGATCGGCGGGGTCATGGCGTCTCGGTTGGGGGACATGTCGTTCCATTTTCTCCAGATGCCCCCAATCTCATCTGGCTACGCGTGAATCACACTGGACCTTGCCGGATGGCAGAACTCCGTTTTCTACGGGTTTTCTTGTGATATTTGTCGGATTTTGAGACCTCACTGGATATTAGCGGAGGTCTATGGAGTTGGGACGGCTGGCCACCGAATTCTCGATCTAAGTGCCTGTTTGCACGAGATTTCGACGGCCCTGTTTGTATCGATGCCCCCATTAGTGTCCCCTCCAATAATTGGCTGCCAGGGGACGTTGTTGGACTTTTAGGTCAGCATAAATGTCACCGCGAGACAGGTCGCGTTTGCCTGGACAACCATTGACTACGCGGCCATCTGCCTCCCAGCGCGTTTCGCTGGTCCACCTGAGATAAGCAAGTCCGCAGAAATATTAAAGCGCTCGCGAAGCCTACGAACCATCGTGAGGCTCAGTTGACGCTTGCCGTTGAGAACCTCGCTGACGCGGCTGGACGTTCCAAGCAACGGAATCATGTCTGCGCGAGAAAGCCCGTGTTGGTCCATCAGATAGAGCAGCAGAGACGGCAATGTCGCCGGGCGACGTGGCCATTTCACTCGTTCGTAGGCCTCCAGCAAGCGCGCTTGAGCTACCATCCGAGCACGATCCTTGGGGTCCTCTGATGTCATCAGCGCCTCAACCAAAGCCTTTGCTTCGATAAAGTCAGCCTCGTTCTGGATCACAATCAATGTAGCTTTCATCAAATATTCTCCGCGTCTATCTTGTCGTATTCGTCATGAGATCCGAAGAATCGGATCATCACTACCCCGTCTGTATATTGCACCAGGCTAACCAGACGAAAGTCATTTGCCTTGATATTGAAGATTACCCGGCCGCCCTTAAGGATGCTCGCTTTGGGATGTGCTTTCTTTACATCCTCCGGCGTCTTCCATGTTGCCGTTTCCACAAGCGCCCGCCAGGCGTCATATTGCGCACGTGCCGCTCTGATCCCCTTATAACCAGCGCTGGTCGAAAAATAGCGCTCCACGACGTCTGTGCCAATCAACAGCATTGATCGCAATCTACATCAATATTCCATAAAATGGAACAGCTTTTTCCATATTTGGGAACGACTGAATATCGAGTCAATTATCGCGCTGCCCAAGCAATGCCATCGGCCCGGCGGATCGCCGGATGAAGCAAACCCGCACATACCGCAAAGAAATGCTTCGGGCGCCGACTCGTTTCTTGACCCTTCATACAAATTGCATAAGTGCGCACAATTGGATCGCGCAAACAACGACCTGCTAACGGAACAAAAGGATGAAATCGATAAAGGAACAGCTCAACGACCTAACTGGTACTCGGGAACCGAATCGAGATTCCGCCGACATCCTTCGATCTCTCGTCACCTTGAGTTACGGGTTGCTTGCGACCGGACT
>DATNKA010000230.1:0-2182 GCA_035603655.1 Candidatus Acidiferrales bacterium
TGGCGGCCCTGGCGGCGGTGGTCGTATTTCTTAGATCGCCCGAATCTCCGCCTGCCATGATTTCGTCGTTGCAGATTACCAGCGACGGCGCCTCAAAGCGCTCCCTCGTCACCGACGGACCTCGTCTCTATTTTTCCGAGCATGTGAGCGGCCACTCGGTGTTGATGCAGGTTTCCAGTTCAGGTGGAGAGACTGCACCTGTGCCAATCCCTCTGCCCAGCGCCGATGTTTATGATTTCTTCCCCGGCCGTTCTGAATTGCTAGTCAAAGGCTCGGCCGAGGGTTCCGACACTGAGTGGCCGATATGGATATTGCCACTGCCCGGGGGCTCTCTCCGCCGGGTGGGGAACATCCTCGCCCACTCCGCCACCTGGGCTCCCGATGGTCAACGCATTGTGTATGCCAGGCAGTCCAGCCTGTACCTGTGCAACGCGGACGGAACTGACTCCCGTGAGCTAATTAAAGTGTCGGGAATTCCGTTTGCACCTCGATTTTCTCCTGATGGCCGCCAGGTCCGCTTCACCATCCGCAATACCGAGCAGCGCACTTTTTCGCTGTGGGAAATTTCAGCAGAAGGGCGGGACTTACACCCGCTCTTGCCGGGATGGAACAAGCCCGCCCAGGAATTTGGAGGAACCTGGACTCCCGATGGAAAGTATTTTCTGTTCGAATCCACACGCGACCACACCCAAAACATCTGGGCGCTGCGCAACGGCTCCACCTGGCTTCGCAAAGCAAGTACTGAGCCCACCCAGTTGACGGTCGGCCCGCTTATGTTCAGTAATCCCACGCCGAGTCCGGAAGGAAAGAATCTGTTCGTCATCGGACAGCAACTCCGTTTCGATTTGATCCGGATGGATGGCAAATCGAGACAGTTTTCCGTCGACCTTCCAGGCGTATCAGCCGGCGAGGCCGATTTCACGCGCAATGGCGACTGGATCGTTTACGTGTCGCATCCCGACCTCACCCTATGGCGGAGCAAAGCCGACGGAACGGCGCGTATCCAGCTCACTTACCCTCCTCTACTCGCGCATCTGCCGCGCTGGTCACCCGATGGTACCCAGATCGCATTCATGGGTTCGCGTCCAGGAAAACCATGGAAGATCTTCGTGATGCCGGCCGAGGGCGGCACGCCTCGTGAAGTGAGTGCGGGAGACCGCAACCAGGGCGATCCCACCTGGACGCCCACTGGCGATGCCATTGTCTTTGCCGGGATGCCCTGGCTGGAATATGGAACCGCCGGCGGATCCAACATCCACATCGCCGACGTGAAGACGGCGCAAGTTTCCGACGTGCCGGGTTCGGAAAATCTTTTCAGTCCGCGCTGTTCGCAGGATGGCCGCTTCCTTGCCGCCCTGTCCGCGGACTCGAGCAAACTGATGCTGTACGACGTGGAGAAGAAGTCTTGGACTCAACTCGCCGTAGCCCGATTCGCCTTCGAAAACTGGTCACATGACGGAAAGTACCTGTATGCAGAAGATTATTCCGACAGTACCGATGACATGGTGCGAGTGACGGTGGCGAATGGCAGGACGGAACGCTTGCTCAGCCTGAAAGAAATTCCGCGCGGCTTCGATCCCTGGGAATTCTGGGTCGGCCTTGCGCCGGATGATTCGCCGCTACTGATGCGAGATAAGAGCACGCAGGAAATTTATAGTTTGGATGTGCGCTTCCCTTAGGCTTAGGTCGCCTGAGGCCGGCGGTTGGCGATTTCACCACTAAGAATTGCCCGGACCATCATCCGATCGACCGCCCTGTTTCTGCCGCCCCGCGCAATAGATTGCCCATCCGAGCGCGTTGGCTCCGAGCACGCCGCCGGCAATTTTCAGTGAATACCCGCACGAGCTATGCACATCAACAGTAGGAAAAATTGAGTACAGCGTAAAGCAGCGTCATCAGAAATCCCGAGACTGCAGCCGGCCGCAACCACAATCGCGGGCGAAGTCCACGATCTTTCCGCGACAAGCAGCCATAGTGAGTGGCAACCGCATTCGCCAGCTCTTCTGCCCATCTTGTTTATTCTTCGTCAAACGGAGCAACTCAAAGCCTTGCAGCTTCAGGATAGCGATTATTTGTGACTTAGCTGGAGGCTGAACTTTCGGCGGACAGCAGAACCCCCGCAAGAACTGCACAGCCGACCCCCAGAAGATGGAATGCACTCAGCCGTTCGCGCAAAAGGGCT
>DATNKA010000231.1:0-13811 GCA_035603655.1 Candidatus Acidiferrales bacterium
TAGTTCTGCTTGAGCGCGGTGCGGATCAGAGTGCGCAATTGCTCATCCTGAAATACGTCCCACCACTTTTGGTCCGCGAGCGATAGGACCTGCGGTCCGGGGACTTGCCCTGGTGCGATTGGGGATGCTATGCCCTGTTCAGGAACCACACCGCGGTAGGTGCCGGGTACCGCCGCTGTCGGTCTTTTGTATCTCGGACCCAAGGTGCAGCCAGTCGTGAAAAGGGCGGCGATCATCAAGGCGGTGCATCGTTTCATTTCAATCGCCCTCGGCTGGCGCGATTTCGCGAGTAGCAATCAATTCGCGCTTCTTGTCTGCGCCGGACCATTTCTCTACGAGATAAAAGACCGCCGGAATGAAGAAAATACCCAGGAGGCTCGCAGCCAGCATGCCGCCTATGACGGCCGTACCCATGATTTGGCGTGCCACCGCTCCGGCTCCGGAAGCCGTCCACAGTGGGACTACGCCCAGAATGAAAGCGAAGGAAGTCATCAAGATCGGGCGAAGCCGCAAGCGTGCCCCTTCCAGCGCGGCATCCATTAGAGACTTGCCTTGCTCGTACTGCTCTTTCGCGAACTCCACGATCAGGATTGCGTTTTTCGCTGCCAAACCGATCAACATGACCAGACCGATTTGCGAATACACGTCGCTTTCGATCTGCACCATGTAGCCCGGAAGAAAAACACCCAAAATCGTCCGGCGCAGCCACAAAATGAAGAACGCTCCAAGAACGGCAACGGGGGTACTGAGCAGCACGCTGAACGGTAGCGACCAGCTTTCGTATAAAGCAGCGAGAATCAGGAAAACGAACAGCAGTGAGAAACAGAAAATGGCAGCGGCTGGGATACCCTCCTGTGCTTTCTTTTCCTGATACGACATTCCCAGATAGTCGAAGCCCATTTGCGGCGGCATCGTCTTATGAAACACTTCTTCCAAAGCTGCCATCGCTTGGCCGGAACTGTAGCCGGGTGCCGCAGCACCATTGATTTGGGCAGATCGATACTGGTTGAACCGCATCGTGAATTCGGGTCCAGGGCGTGGTTGAAAACTGATGAGGGACGCGAGCGGCGCCATTTCGCCCCGGTTGTTTCGTACGTAAAACTGGCCGGCATTTTCCGGTCTAGTCCGATAGTCACCTTCCGCCTCGACATATACCTGCCACTGCCTTCCGAAGCGGTTGAAATAGTTGATAAACAGACCACCCATGAATGCTTGCAAAGTCTGATACACGTCCTTGACCGCAACTCCCTGTTTCAAAGCCTTCTCGCGGTCCACATCCGCGTACAGCTGAGGAACGCTGGCGAGAGAAGTAGTGCTCAGTCCGACGAGTTCGGGACGTTTGCTGGCTTCCGCAAGAAAAGTCTGGAGATTCCGAGAAAGAAACTCGAGGTCCATCCCCGCACGATCTTCAAGCACGAAAGTGAATCCACCTGAGGTGCCAATCCCCGGAATGGCCGGCGGAGAGAAAGAAAAGGCGACAGCTTCTGGCATTGACGAAAGTCCCACATTGAGGCGCTGCTTGAGTGCCTGCAGTTGCTCGTCGCGCGAAGTCCGGTCGGCCCAGGGTTTCAATGTGACGAAGAAAAAAGCGTTGTAGCTGGTGCGCACTGAACTCAACAGGCTGTAACCGATGACACTGTTCGTATGCTCGACGCCTGGGGTTTTGGTCAGAATGTCTTCGACCTTCGTAGCTGCTTCGTCCGTTCGCTGCAGAGACGCGGCCGTCGGGAGCTGTAAGTTGACATACAGATATCCCTGATCCTCGTCAGGTAAAAAGCTTGAGGGAACCCTGTTCTGAAAGAACCAAGCCCCTACAGCAAAGACCGCAAGTAGAAGCAAAGTGAACGCGCTCTTGCGAATCAGAACTCCGCAGATCCGCACGTAACCCTCAGTAGCATTGGCAAAGACACGATTGAACCAGTCGAAGAACTTCCTTAACGGGCCGCCACTCAATGTCTTGGTCTGGGGCCGCAGTAAAAGCGCAGCTAGCGCCGGGCTCAGCGTCAATGCGTTGAATGCTGACAGGATGACGGAGAGGGCGATCGTAACCGCGAATTGCTGATAAAGGCGTCCGGTGATCCCGGGAATGAATGCCGTGGGAATAAAAACGGCCGAGAGGACCAGAGCTATTCCGATCACGGGACCCGAGATTTCCTCCATCGCCGTGAGCGTGGCCGCTTTCGGCGTGAGACCTTCCTCAATGTGCCGCTCCACTGCTTCCACCACGACAATTGCGTCGTCGACCACCAGTCCGATGGCGAGCACCAATCCGAACAGCGAGAGCGTGTTGATGGAGAAGCCGAATAGAGGGAAGAAAATAAAAGTGCCCACCAGCGATACCGGCACAGCGAGCAGTGGAATCAGCGTCGCGCGCCAGCCTTGCAAGAAAATAAAGACAACAATGAGTACAAGACCGATGGCAATGACCAGCGTCAGGACGATTTCCTTCATCCCTTCGTTGACTGCCTCTGTTGTGTCCAGGGAGACCACATAGTCAACGTCCTGCGGCAGCCGACCCTTCAAATCAGCCATTAACTTTTTGAGTCCATTTGCGGTTTGGACGGCGTTCGAACCGGGCAGTTGGTAGGCCGCAATAATGGCTGCCGATTTTCCGTCCAGACGGCTGACCATGTTGTAGCTTTGTGCACCCAACTCGACGCGGGCAACATCCTTTACTCGGACAATCGCCCCGCTGGGTGATTCGCGAACAACGATTTCACCAAACTGCTCTGGAGATGTCAGTCGGCCTTGAGCGCGGACGGAATAAGTAAACTGCTGCCCCTTCGGCACTGGTTCACTGCCCACCTGTCCGGCAGGGTTCACGGCATTTTGCGACTGAATGGCTGAAACAATTTCTGGAATTGTAATCGCCAGCTTTGCAAGCCGGTCCGGCTTCACCCACAGCCGCATCGCATACTGGCCTGCACCGAAAACTTGGACACTTCCGATACCGTAGGACCGGTTGATTTCATCAGCGAGATTGATATACGCATAATTTGCCAGGAAACGTGCGTCATAGGTACCGTGAGGCGAGTACAGAGTAATCAGCATCAAAGGCGCCGTTACCGTCTTCTGTACGGTCACGCCGTAGTTCGTAACGTCACTTGGAAGCTGGGACGACGCCTGCGTCGTCCGCATTTGCGTCAGCATTAGATCGGTATTCGGTTCAGTTTTAACGTCGTAGTCCACGATGAGGCGGGCCAGTCCGTCAGCCGTCGAGTTCAGCGAGTACATGTAATTCATGTTGTCTACGCCGCTCATTTGCTGCTCAATCGGAGTCGAGACGGACTGCTCTAGAATTTGCGCATCTGCGCCAACATAGGTAGCCAGAACTTGAATTTCGGGCGGAACAATATCTGGAAATTGAGCGACTGGAAGCGTAACAATGGTAACCGCGCCAACGATCACCATCACGATCGAAATGACCATAGCGACGATGGGGCGGTTGATGAAAAACTTTGACATGGAAGTTAGTCGCCCTTCATCGGTTCGGCCTGTTTGATTTTCACGGCTCCGCCGCCTTGCACTTTCTGCAGTCCTTCGACGATCACCATTTCGCCTGCTTTGACGCCACTTTCGATAATCCACGAACCGCCAACGCGCTCGCCAACTGTTACCGGCCGAATACTCACTTTGTTATCGGTGCCCACCACGGCCAACTGGTACGCTCCCTGCAATTCATTAACCGCCTTCTCTGGTACGAGCAGAGTCCCCTGCCTGACCTCAGCCGCAGCGCGCAATCTTCCAAACTGTCCGGGGCGGAGAATGTTGTGAGCATTAGGAAAAGTGCAAACAACCTGCATACTGCCAGTGGCTGTGTCCACCTGGCGATTCGTCAGTAGGCCGGCCCCTTTATGGGGATAAACAGATCCGTCAGCAAGAATCAGCTCAAATGGCGGCCCGTCAGAAGGCTTTTCTTTCTGCGCCTGCGCATTAATCCGTTCGGCGTAGTGAAGATATTCCTGTTCACTGATAGAAAAATTAGCCTTGATCGGATTTATCTGCGAAACAGATGTTAAAACCGTCGTCGGATTGACGAGATTTCCGATTTGCACTTGAGCGATTCCTGCAACGCCGTCAACCAACGATTTCACTTCGGTGAACTCAAGGTTGAGTTGCGCTTGCTCCACCTGCGCTTGCGCGGCCTTCACGACCGCCTTTGCTGCCCGGTTCGCCTGGGTGTCGTTGTCTAACTGGCTCTGTGCGATGGCGTGTTCTTTCGCTAGCGGAGTATCCCGTGCAACGTCCATTTCGGTTTTGCCGACTTGTGCCTGAGCTTGAGCCAACTGGGCATCTGCTTGATCGAGCACAGCCTGAAAAGGCCGAGGGTCAATTTGAAAAAGTGCCTGGCCCTTACGCACAAACGAACCTTCTTTGTACATTTGCCGGATGATGTATCCCGTGACTTGAGGTTGAATCTGGGCGTTTACGTAACCGTCGAGCGTCGCCACCCACTCGCTGACAATGGGGACATCCCTCTGTACTATCTTGGCGACTTCTACTTCAGGATCAGGAACTGCGGGTAGGGCGTTCGTTCTTCCGCAACCTGCCGCTAGGGACACGGTCGCGACCAGGAGAACCAGAACGTAGCCAGTGGCCGATGGGCAACAATCATGTAGATGCACACCAAAGCGTTGCCCTCTGTGCAACTTCACCAACTCGCCTTCGATGTTGCTTACCACGTCGATCCTTCCCGAAGCTGCGCTGTACTTATACTTTCGCAATTCTTCTGCCATTCACATTAAGGCTGAAAACCGCGCTGGTCCTGCGCCGGTGATCCACATTTCAGGTCGAGCGGTGACCAAGCGTGAACAGTGGCATGATCCTGACACTTCAGGTTCTGTGTCGAATCAAATGCGTAGTGTTTATTTATGCGATGAGTGGAGGAAACTAAGTGTTTGAGTGTTTGTGCATCTGGCAGTGGGCTTGCTCTTTACACCTCTCCTCCGCGGAGGCGTGAATGATCAACCGATGTCAACGAAGGGAGAGAGCGCGCGATGCGGTCAAGATTGCGCAAACAGCGGCGGGTTTCACGTGGGGGGAGTGGCGCAGCTCAACCCCCGTGCACGGCGGCTGAAGACCTATACCTGTCTAACAGACCTGGTTACTGGACAGTTTACTGTTGAGCGCCTGATCGCAAATACTCTCCTCAACAGGCCGGAAAATCCCATGCTTTTTCATGCGGGCGATCAGCGTAGTGCGTTTCATACCCAATTTTGCGGCCGCGCCATATGGTCCTCCGACCACCCATCCCGATGTCTCTAAGGCTCTCAAAATCATGGCGCGCTCGGAGTCGCAAAGCATAGTGCTCGCAGGAAATCCAATAATTGAGGCGACGCGTGTTGTGCGTAGAAGATTGGGAAGCACACCTTCGTTGGAAAGCACTACTGCGCGTTCGATCATGTTCTGCAGCTCTCGAATGTTTCCTGGCCAAGAATACGACTGGAAAGCGCTAATGAATTCGTCCGGAATGTTCTCTATGTGCCTCCCCACACGGCGGGCAAACACTTCAACATAATGTTCCACCAGAGGGCCGATATCTTCAACTCGCTCACGCAGTGGTGGCAGTGTGATAGGAAATACATTCAGCCGGTAGTACAGATCGCTGCGAAATTGGTCGCGCTTCACCATTAGTTCCAGATCGCGGTGTGTCGCCGCGACGAGCCGCACGTCAACACAATGCGTGCGACCGCTCCCTAGACGCTCAAATTCTTGCTCCTGTAGAACACGGAGGAGTTTGGGTTGTAGTGCGAGTGGTATGTCTCCGACCTCATCAAGGAATAGAGTCCCTTTATCGGCCAATTCGAATCGGCCAACTTTTTGCGCTATGGCACCTGTGAAAGCCCCCCGCTCATGGCCAAAGAGCTCACTTTCGAGCAAGTCAAAGGGAATGGCGGCGCAGTTCAGCTTGATCAAAGGTTGGCCGCTGCGCGGACTGGCATTGTGGATTGCGTGAGCAATGAGTTCCTTGCCGGTACCGGTTTCTCCGTGAATGAGTACCGTGGTATCCGCCGCTGCAACACGCTCGACTTGCTGCAAAACGACTTTCAACGCGGGACTACTGCCGATGATCTGCTCGAATCGCCGGGCCCGACGGTCTTGTTCAACCACTCTCATTCGTTCGACTCCGAAAGCCTTCGCGAGCTAGTTCCCTAGCGCGGCATGGACCAACTCGAGTAGCACCGTATTGTCAAAAGGTTTAGTCAAGAACTCCACTGCCCCGTCGCACATTGCTTGAATCCGCATCTTGGTATCGCCGTGCGCAGTAATGAAAATTATCGGGATCGGGCATTGTTCAGCTTTAAGCTTCGCTTGCAGTTCAAGACCGGATATGCCCGGCATGCGAATGTCGGCGATCAAGCACGCGATCTCTGGAAGTCGACCGGAGTTCAGTAAATCTTCGGCTGATTCAAATGAGACCGCTCCTAACCCTGAAGCCTTGAGCAGGCGTCGTAGTGCATCCCTGAGCAAGGCATCGTCATCGACGACGGCGACGAGCTTCGCTCTTCTTCCGGTGCTCATATCTGAAACAATCTATCTCGGCTCCAAAAAAATACAATTATGATTTCATATAGTCCCGTTATATTTGCAAATATCTACCGGTGAGAGGTGCAGAATTCCGCCACAGGGGAAACCCGCCGCGGTGCTGGTCCGCAGCTCATCTGTTTGCAGAAGGTTTCAGTCTTTCCGCCATGCTGCCCAATTCAGCGGGGGAACCCGCCTGCATCTTATGCATTACACGCCCCCGATGGACGGCGGCGGTAATTTCGCTCGTCCCCAGTACCGAAGCGATCTGTTTTGTCTGCATACCGGAAACCACGAGATCCATCACTTTACGCTCGCGCACAGTCAAGCCTTTGTACCTTTCCTGCAATTCGGCCATCGCATTCCGCTGGCGTCGCGATAGTTGGTCGCGCTCTAATGCGTGCTGAATCGCGTCCAGAAACTCCTGATGCCGGAATGGTTTTGTCAGGAACTCAAAAGCACCCGACTTCATGGCCTTCACCGTCATCGGAATATCCCCGTGCGCAGTGATGAAAATGATGGGGATATTGATCCCAGCCTCAATCAGCTTCTGTTGGACCTCTAATCCGCCCATTCCAGGAAGGCGCACATCCAACACCAGGCAACTCGGAACATCTGGAATATTCCTTTGCAGAAAATCCTGCGCTGTGGCAAATAGTTCCGCCCGCAAGTTGACAGTCTTCAAAATGCGCTGCATCGCCAGCCGCATGTCCTCGTCGTCATCAACGATGAAGACAATTGGGGAAGATAATGTAGTCATGTTTCTACACCTTGGGCGGTAATGTGAATCGGAAGGTAGAACCACGTCCGGAGTTGGAAGTGGCCCAGAGGCGGCCGCCATGAGATTCCACAATAGAGCGGCTAATTGCCAGACCCATGCCGGTGCCCTGCGGCTTGGTGGTAAAGAACGTATCGAAGATCCGATCAACTTTGTCGGTCGGGATGCCGACACCGGTGTCGCTCACGGAAATCAACAAGTGGCCGTCCTCAGTCGGATTCGAGGCTATCGTCAGATTTCCATTGGTATCGCGCATGGCCTCAATTGCATTCAGCATGAGGTTCATCAAGACCTGCTCCAATTGCACGCGATCTCCTACTACTTTTGGAAGGTTTTCACTAAGTTCGAGATTGACCTTAACAGAATTGCGCCTGATGTCGCTCTTCAACAGAAGAGCAATCTCACGAATCAGTTCGTTTAAGTCAACTGGTTCACGCTGCGGAAGGTTTTTTCTGAAGACTGAACGGACATGGTCGATGATTTCTGCCGCTCGCCGACCACACGCAATCGTCCCGGAGGCAGCTTCCCGCGCCTCCAAGATATCGGGATGTTCCCCCTCGAGAAATCCCAGGCAAGCACCGGCATTGGCTACCGCCGCGGCAATCGGCTGCTTGATTTCGTGCGCAAGAGCGGCGGCCAGTTCTCCCATCATGTTCACCCGGTTGATGTGTGCGAGGTCGGCTTCTAATTGGTGCAGTCTTTCGCGCTCCTCCTCAGCGCGCTTGCGTTCCGTGATATCCATGGTGATGCCGACGTAGTAACCGACTTCCTCAGAGGGATTATGATGCCCTATGGTGCGCAGAAATCGTATGCTTCCGTCGGCATGGCGAACCCGGAACTCGGAGATGTCGTAGTCCGTTCTCGTCCGGATTGCATTCTCAAGAGTCGTCCTCACAACCGGTTCATCTTCAGGGTGAATGGTGTTCCAAAAGCCTTCAAGCGCAGAAGGACCTTGGTTGGGTTCAAAACCATGCAGGCGATAAACTTCATCCGATACGTGAAACATTCGCTTTGTCTCGAAATTGGTCGCCCAACTGCCGATGTGAGTGAGGCTTTGTGCTTCCGCGAGGTACGCTTTTTCTCTTCGCAACTCCTGTGTCAGTAACTCCTGCTCGGTAACGTCCATTGTGGTACCGACGAACCCTGTGAAAACTCCTTTTTCAAAAACCGGGACGGCTACGGCACGAATGTAGCGCAACTGCCCGTCGGGTCGAACAATCCGCTCTATTTGATCGAATCCACAGTGTTGCTCTTGCATGCGCTTAATGGTTTCAGCTATGACGGTGCGGTCTTGTGGATGCACGAGAGCCAGATATTGTTCGACCGTGGGTGCTCCGCTCTTTGGATCCAAACCATAAATCTTGTACAACTCGTCAGACCAATAATGACCGGCGGCGTTAAATGCCCAACTACCCATATGGGCAAGGCGCTGCCCTTCCCTAAGATAAAACTGGTTTTGCTGCAAGGCCTCCTCTGCGTGTTTACGCTCAGTAATATCCTGCGTGGTACCGAATATTTGGTGGGGTCTTCCTGACGAGTCTTTTTTCAGATCGCCCAGGCTGTGTACAACCCGCATTTCCCCATTCGGACGAAAAAGACGGTGTTCGCAGTCAGCGCGGGTGCCAGAATTAGCGGCGTTTTCCGCAGTTCGAAATACCATCTCTCGATCGTCAGGGTGGATCATTTCCCGAACCTTATCTAGGTCGATGGGGCCTTCTTGTGGCGTCAGCCCGAAGATGCGATAGGTTTCGTCCGACCAGATGAGACGATTCGTCTGAAGGTCCCATACCCAGTAGCCGACATGGGCGACGTGTTGAGCTTCTTCGAGCCAGGCTTTGCTTTCCTGCAAATCACGAGACAGCGCCTGGCGTTCTTCCTCTGCTCGCTTGCTGTCACTAATGTCCTGGACCGTACCAAATATTTCATATGCTCGGCCCGACGCGTCTCTTTTCACCGTCCCGATGGCCTGGACCGTACGGACTTCGCCGGTGGAGCGAACGACACGATGTTCTGCCGCAGCGTTCACTCCACTACGAACGACATCTTCAACTGCCCCGAAAACATGCTCCCGATCGTCAGGGTGCATCATTTCGCGAACCATCGCCATATCAATGGACCCTTCCTGTGGAGGTAGTCCGTAGATGCGATAAAGTTCAGCGGACCAAGTCACGCGGTTCGCGACGAGGTTCCATTCATAGTGCCCGATCTGGGCGACACGTTGAGCTTCCTCAAGCCTTGCTTTGCTTTCTTGAAGCCTGTGCGACAGCGCCTCGCGCTCTTCATCGGCGCGCCTGCGTTCGGTGACGTCGGTCACAACGCCGATGTATTCGAGGTCGCCAGAGTTATCTCTTCCGGCATGCGCCACTACGTGAACGAACTTAATGACGCCGTCAGGTAAGAGAATTCGATGATCGACATCCAGATCCATACCGCTCTGAGTGGCGCGATCCCTGATCTGTTGCAGGCGGTTCCGGTCCGCAGGGTGAACCCTGTCGAATACCAGATCAAGCGTAGGATTCGTTTGTCGGGCGAAACCCAGAATCTTGTAGGTCTCGTCGGACCAGATGAGTTCACCGCTGTGCACCTTCCATCCAAAAGTTCCCGAGTGACTCAGCCTCTGAGCCTCTGCAAGATACTGCCATCGCCTTTGCAAATCGGCCTGGGAGGCTTTTAGATCTTCATTGGCTTTTTCAAGGACAGCTGTTCGTTCAGCGTCCCGACCCTGCGAACCCTTACCCGATTCGGAGAGAAGTCTTCGATCTCGGCGCCAGCCACCCAACACGGCAAGTAGCGCGATTGAAAGGGCAAGAATGATCAGAAACTGCACCATTGGCAATAGAAGCTCCGAATTCGATGAATCTTACTCTACCTGCTGGCGGCACGTCTCCGGCTTCGTCCTCATACATGGAAGGCCTCAGAATTGCATCCGGCAAGAATTGGCGGAGCGACGGTCGATCTGCGCAGTTGCTGTGGGTGGACTGGTCCGGCGCTCTTGACATTTGGCAACTGACAAAGATGAATCGCATGAGTTCTTCGCGTCCAGAAGCGTTTAGCCTCACATCATTCAAGCGACGAGCAGGACTTTTTTAGTGCCTGCTATTGCCCTATGGAGCTGTTCCGGTGGTCCCGGCCGCCTTCATGGAAGTGGTGACGCAGCATGCTTTGGCTAAGCAGAAAAAAGATGACTGCCAAGACGACTACAAACAGGAGCTGTCCAATTCCGAAAGAGGGTGGCTCCCGTCCGGAAGAGGTCGGCGTATTCATTTTACCTGTCCTCCTTGAGACTTTATGAAGCTGCGCCAATGGTTCTGTATATAAAACAGCGACTCGAACGAGTGTTTCACTCTATAAAGACTGTGCGCTGCGGCGGGGGGAGTTCACTCAATGTTGTCGTCGGCCCCATCAATGGACCGAAATGAATTCTTGTGAATCTCCCCGACCGCGCCTCTTGCGATTTGCCTGACCAAGGGTTCATGGTGGTTCCTTTACCGGCCGTGGGACCCACCACCTCCTCCATGGAACCCGCCTCCACCGCCCCCGTGGAACCCGCCGCCGCCAGCGTGAAATCCGCCGCCACCGAATCTTCCCGAGCCGCGCCCTGCGCTACTCATCATGGGGCCGGAATGGAAACCCCTTCCAGTCGATCCCGGTCCGTGATAGATGCCGTGGGCATAACTGCGCCCGGCTGCATAGTGAGAGCCGTACCCCCAGTTACGGGCATCTGTACTGAAGTGATGGTAATAGTGACCATATCCGCGTCCGTACCCGCCGTACCCATATCCGTACCCGAAGAACGGAGCCTGATAGACCCAAAACGGGGAATAGAAACCCCAGCCGAACGGGCTATAGAAAATCCCGTCGCCTGGAATGAAGGTGAAAGCGTCAAACCAGGGGTCCCAAGACCAATCGGCTCCCCACCCGCCAGGACCGCCCCATCCGTTCACAGCGTACATGCCAGCCGCATCTACGTTGGCTTCGGCCAGATAGCCCGACCGCAGACTACTCCAGCGAAACAGATCGCCTTCCTCATACGACTTCTTGTCGAATTTCCGCGCTTGCGAAAGATCGTTACTGGCAAGTGTAACTTCGCGGCCGCCTTTTACATCGGCATGTTCACGGCCACTCTCTACGAACGCCTTGCCGTCGAATACGCGCAGCTCTCTTTGATTCCGGTTAAAGTCATACAGCCCCGTCTTTAACAGCTGCGTGGCTGTGCCATCCTCGTCAACCCGAAGGCTGTTTTCCGGATGGATCTCGGCCACTTCGATCATTGCATGACCTTGGTCCACTTCAACCTCTGTATCCGTGATGCTGGGTGAAATCATCTTTACCGAACTGTTGTTCCCGATTCGTAAAAAGACACCGGGTGTCAACAAGACCTCCGCCTTGCCTTTTTCAGTAACCAATGATTCGCCCGGCTGCAACTCCGCCGTGCCGATTGACTTCGAGTTGAGAGCCTGATCGCCCATTGAGACCTGGCCTTCAACATAATTAAGGGTTCCTGGTACCGCTGTTTTTGCGCTCGTAACGTCAGCCCATGCGGGCGCAGATACAATCGCGGCCAGGAAGAAGCCGAGGAGCCATTTTTTCGGCGCTCCTACCTTCAACCTTGGCGCTTTCATATCTCACCTCCACAAAACCTCTTAGCCCATTAGATGAGGCTGGCGAGAATACTCTCCTCGCAAGACTCGAAAGTTCAGAAAGACTTCAGGGTTCCTTAAGTCCCGTGACAGATCTGAGACTCCTGAAAGAAATGAGGCCTGGGATGCTGAATTGCGGTGATTAATCGCTTATCGGTGTAACGGCCGGTAGTTTGATACAAAAGATCGCTCCCGTGGGGAAAGAGGTTTTCACATTAATCGTGCCTCCATGGGCTTCAACTGCCCATTTGGCTATGGGCAATCCGAGCCCGAAGCCGCCTGAATCACGCGAACGGGATTCGTCCAGCCGGTAGAAACGGTCAAACACTCGCTCTTGGGCACCCTCGGGAATCCCGGGCCCTTCATCCTGGATGGCGAGTTCCACAAACCGCGCCGGCCCGGTGTCCGATCCAACAGTATGCAAAGAAACACGAATGCTACTGCCAGCTGGGGAATACTTCACCGCATTGTCGAGCAGGTTCACAAGGGCCATCCGCAGAAATGCGCGATCGGCGCAGACTAAGGCTCTTTCATCGCCCGTAGCCGAAAGGGTCTGCTCCTTATCCTCCGCCAGGACACCAATCACCGCGACCGCCTCTTGAACGAGGTCCATAAGAGCGAAAGTGGTTTGTTGCAGCTGGATCGCTCTCGAATCAGCATGTGCGATGGTGAGTAGCGTGTCGATCATGGCAGTGAGCTTACCGACTTCCTCCAGCATGCTTCCAATGATGTCGCGATATTTCTCGGCATCGTGCTCCTGCTGCAAGCCGACCTCTCCAACACTGCGGATGGCTGCCAACGGCGTCCTGAGTTCGTGAGAGACGTCAGAGGTGAAACGCTGCAGCTTTTCAAATGATTCCTCTAGGCGCTCAAAGAGGCCGTTAAGGACAAGCGCCATGTGACCGAGTTCGTCTTCGGGATTCTTGACGGGGATGCGTTCATTGAGGCGGCGCGCAGTGAGGCGCTCGGTAAGTCTGGCCATCTGTTCGAGTGGGTCAAGAACCTTGACGGCGAACCGGTAGCCCGCAAAACCGGCAGCGATCAACGCGATCGGCAGAACAAGAGTAAGTAGGCCAAGCAACTGAAGCGATTGGAGTCTCAGTGGGTCCGTGCTGTACGCAAGGCGGATGAGAACTGGGGTTTCCTGGAGAACATGAACATGACTGATAACTAAAACCGGCGTCCCGTCAGCGAGGCGGAGGCTCCGCGGAGAGAAGCCATTCACGCCTTCATCGGGTAAAAGCCGGCTGCTCAGTGTGTTTCCATTGAGCTTGCGGTTGCGGAAAAGCACGTGCCCATTTGAATCAAGCACTTCCAACAGCCGGTCGAGCAACCGCCTTGATTCGGGCCGATTGAAGTACTCCTCGTGTAACGAGAGTTGTCCGTCCGCGGTGAAGTATAGGAGACCCTGAACGGTCTCCATATCCTGTACTTCGGCATGGTAAAGCTGCTGCTTCAACTGCCAATACTGAAGAAAACATGCACTGCAAATGTAGGCCGCAAACAAGAGACCGAAAATGGCAACATACCAGAGCGTGAGGCGGGTTCTGATATGACTAAGGCGGATGGTCACTCCTTTGTGTCCTCCATCCGCATAACAAAGCCTACGCCGCGAACCGTGTGCAGAAGCTTGACTGGCCAAGGATCATCAATCTTCCGGCGGATACGGGCAATGTGCACGTCAATTACGTTATCCATCGAGGTGTAGCGCAGGGTTGTCTTCCATACGTCACGGGCGACCATCTCCCGAGAAACAACCGACCCGCTATTGAGTAGGAGATATTCGAGCAAATCGAATTCCCGTCCTGTGAGATCGATTGCCTGATCGCCTCGCGTCGTTATTCGCCCGCTGACATCCATCCTTAAAT
>DATNKA010000232.1:0-5936 GCA_035603655.1 Candidatus Acidiferrales bacterium
GTTAATTTCCATCCCCAATAGCTCTTGCCTTTCTCGATGCCTGCCCTCTGTCGGGGAGAATCGAAATCGCCGGTGAGACCCTTCCAGCGTGTCACGTCGCTCAGGTGTCCTCCCGCCCGCAGGATTCCATGAGAGCTCAGCTTTTTGTAGCCTCGACGAGGGTGACATTGGCCACGGAGAAATATGCGGGATTGTAAAGCTGAGGCTCCTCGAAGCTGATTCCGGTGCAATCTTTCGCCATAGACGCCAGCTTCTTGCCTGAAATACTCAGTTCCGCCGTCGAAGGCTCATCCATGAAGGCGAACCGGTAGAGGGGGTACTCGTCATGCCAGCGATCATGAGAGTTTGTTTTAGAAATGAGCGTCTCTGCAAGTGGGGATTGCGGGTTTATAGGCTCCGCCCGTTCGCCTTGACGAAAGTTTCGCTGAAGTTTTCCTTCTTCTGAGCGGACCAGTGCCATCTGCGCTTGGTCCCCAAGTTCGTCAGGCTTCTTGATCAAAAACTCGCGGTACACTCGCGGTACACTCGGTTCCGTTCCTTCCGGTTCTTACAGGGACCTGGTGAGCGACGCGGGCCTTGAACACTTCTAGAGGGAGAGCTAGGAAAATGCAGGAACTCGAAGTTTATTCGATGATTGGCACGGAAGGTTTTACTCGATTGGTCGCCGCCTTCTATCGACAAGTTCCGCAAGATGACGTTCTGGGGCCGATGTACCCCGCGACGGATCTTCCAGGTGCCGAGCAGCGCCTCCGAGATTTCCTGATCGGCCGGTTCGGAGGGCCGCAGACTTACATCGAACAAAGAGGCCATCCACGCCTCCGCGCGCGGCATTCTCCGTTTCATATAAATCAGGCTGCCCGCGACCGATGGATGCGCTTGATGAATAGTGCTTTTGGGGAAGCTGCGCTGCCGGCAGAGGCCGAGCAAGTCCTTCGGAAATTCCTCGACGGGATGTCGAGCTTTATGATCAATCAGGTGGAGCCTGGAGTCCGCTAGGGCAAAGCGACGCGCCCGGCTGGCCAGACACAAAAGAATTTCTTTCATTCGGGTGCTTCCCAGGAACCTGACGATGTTTGATCTGCCCTACAGCCCACGCACCCGTTGCTGAGAAGCATCTCTTTAGCCACGTCGTCGGGCAGGAATTTGAGGGCCTCAAAGCGACGAGTTTGACATCCTCGGCCTTTTAGACAACACCCCCACCGCCGCCGAGTCTTTCGTCAATGCGGTAGTGCGAGGTGGTTCGGCCGATCACTGGCGCCAAATCTTAAGTCCCGGAGGCGGGCAAGTCAATGAAAGGTCGCAAGTTGGCGCTGCTCAGAGAGACGGTTGGCGAGTTGCCAGCAGTTGACTTCCGGTCAGTCTGTGATTCGCCCCGAAGAATCGACCGACTACTGGCTCAACGACGCGAACGAAAACGCGGCTCCCGCGTTTCTACGGCCGACGTTCGAAGGAGATCGGGCCAGGTTGAAACCTTACATAGACGACAGCCGATTCCTTCCGTTCGACCCCACAAGCTCGCCGGCGTGACCTCCTTAGTACAAGTCGACGCGGTGTCTACCAACCCAGTGGGTCCGCCCTCCTCTCAACACGGTCAGAGGGGTCTTCGTTACCGATCACAGCCTCGGCCTCAAAGCGGTGTTAGCATGTCCCATAAATGTTTGCTGGATCATTAAGGCCTATAAGAGTCCGGACTGAAGTGGACACCACTCGGAACCAAGTTCTGCCGATACCTCAAAAGTGTTAGGAAAAGATTCCAAGCACGCGGGATTCGTACAAGAGGTAAAGGTAAAGCCCTTATTCTAACGAGCACTATTTTGGGCGGTTGCTGCTCCAAGTGTTCTCGACTTTTCCGGAGAATGATCGAAAACGTGCAAGGAGTTTCCCGGGCGTGAACCATAGTCGGAGGTGAAACTGAGTCGCACATGAAGACCCCATTCAGCAGGGCGAGGCAATGGCATGGAACGCAATGAAGACTTGAAACGCGGTTTGCTGTTGAAGCTGCAGTTAAGCAGCAATCCCAGCTTGCTCTGTGCGGTGCGGGGGGCTGTGGAACGACTGACAGAATCATTGGGCTTTTCCGCGGCAGAGTCGCGCGCGGTCACGCGCGCCGTCGACGAAGCGCTGACGAATATCATTCGACACACGTACTGCGGCAGGGCGGACCAGCCGATTGAGGTGCTTTTCCACTCGGTGCGAGAAGACGATCCTGAATCTGCCAGAGGGCTGGAAATTGTGTTGTGTGATTGTGGCCCAGCCATAGATCCGGAGCGCATGTGCCTCCGCGCATTGGAAGAAATAAGGCCGGGCGGACTTGGGTTACACTTCATCCGACAAAGCATGGATATCGTCGAATACAACCGCGCGAACGGGACCAACCGTCTCCGCTTGGTCAAGTTCGTCCACATGCCACAGCCGGATGGGAATGCGTAAGAGCATGAAGGAGAAAGATATTGTGCAGATTTCAAGCCGGGAACTGGATAAAACCGTCATTTTCGACGTGTCGGGAGACATCGATCTCGCGAACTCACCGACCGTTCGAAAAGCCCTCTTGCGCGAGGTGCGTGAAAAACGTACGCCGCGGGTCGTGATAAACCTCAGCAAGGTGCGGTATATCGACAGTTCCGGCGTGGCCTCTTTGGTCGAAGGCTTAAGAGCGTCGCGGGACGTCGGTTCGCGGTTTATCTTGTTTGGATTGAGCACCTCGGCGCGTGAAGTGTTGCAGCTTTCGCGTTTGCTAAAGATTTTTGAGATTTACGACAACGAAGAGCAAGCGCTGGCGGGCTAAGAATTTTTGGTTCAGGGCGGTTGATTTTCTGGGAATTTCAGAGAATTGAGCTAGAGAATTTAGAGATGCAATTCGTGTCACAAATTGGCGGCAGCGTGACGAATGGCCTGGCGTATGTCGGTTCTCTGGCCTCGCTTGGCGGCCGCGCGGCCTATTACACCTTCGTGGGACCGTTCCAGGGCAAGCCGCTGCGTCTGCAGCGCGCCGTATCGCAGGCCATGGACGTGGGTGTCCGAGCTTTGCCGATTCTCTCTTTGATCACATTTTTTATAGGATTGATTCTGGCGCTCCAGAGCGCATATGAACTCCGGCGGTTTGGAGCGATGAACTATGTCGCCACGGCCGTCGCGATTTCGATGTCGCGCGAACTTGGGCCGCTTATCACGGCCATCGTCGTGATCGGCCGTTCCGGCTCGGCATTCGCGGCGGAAATCGGCACCATGAAGGTCACGGAGGAGATCGATGCACTGGAAACGATGGCTATCAGTCCCATCCGTTTCTTGGTAACGCCGAAATTTCTGGCCATGATTGTGATGCTACCTTGTCTCACGATCTGGGCCAACGCGATGGGCATTCTGGGTGGATCGCTGTTTGGCGTCGCCCAGGCAGATTTTACGTTTTTCCGTTATATCCAAGCCTCGCTGGATTCTCTTTTCCTGCGCGATATCACGACCGGACTGGTCAAGAGTGTGATGTTTGGGATTACCATAACCGCCGTGGGTTGCCAAGAGGGATTGGCCACGGGAGCGGGCGCCGAGGAGGTCGGGCGCTCGACGACAAGGGCGGTCGTGATGTCGATTTTCCTTGTGGTGCTTGTGGATTTGGTTTTTACAGGCCTGTTCTTTTTCGTCAGCGGCAGTTAGGACGCGCAACCTTGCCCATGGTAACGGAAAACGCGGATTCGCTCGATACACAAGTCATGATCTCTGTGCGCGACCTGCGCGTGAGTTATGGCGAGGTCGAGATTCTGCATGGCATCACGTTTGAGGTGAAGCACGGCGAAACGCTCGTGATCCTGGGAGGCTCCGGCTCCGGGAAGAGCACGCTCCTGCGGACGCTGGTGGGTCTGGAAAAACCGAGCTCCGGAGAAATTTGGATCAAGGGCAAAAACATCGCGGCGATTTCCGACCCAGAAATGGACGAGATTCGCAAGCAGATTGGCATGTCGTTTCAGGGCGGAGCTTTGTTTGGCTCGATGAGCGTCGGCGAGAATGTGGGGTTGCCGCTGCGGGAGCACACCAAGCTCGAGGACTCCACCATCGAAATCATGGTGCGGCTCAAGTTGGAGCAAGTAGGGCTCGAGGGGTTTGAGTATTACATGCCGTCGCAGCTTAGCGGTGGCATGAAGAAACGCGCCGCCGTCGCTCGCGCTCTGGCCATGGACCCGCAGATTCTTTTCTTCGATGAACCGTCGGCGGGATTGGACCCGATTATCGCAGCCGGCATCGACCAGTTGATCCTGGAATTGAAGCAAGCGTTCCGCATGACCATTATCGTGGTCACGCACGAATTGGCGAGCGCGTACTTGATCGCAGATCGCATGGTGCTGATCGACAAAGGCCGTGTCGTCGCCATGGGGACGACGGCGGAGATGCGCGCGAGCACGCAACCGCGCGTGCGGCAATTTCTGGATCGTGTGCCCGAGCCCGAAGTGGCGGACGAATTGGATTATCTGCAGATGCTCACGCAAGGCCGCCGTTTGTGATGAGCGTCTGCGGGGAGAAGAGGACGTGATGGCTGAAAAGCGCGACCAGGTTTTCGTGGGGCTCTTTGTACTGATTGCTGCGGCGGTTCTGATCGGCATGGTTTTTGCCATCTCCGGAGCGTTTGGCCGCACTTCGAAGACCTATCACGCTTACTTTCCCTTCGCAGGCGGGCTGGAACGGGGTGCGACCGTCCGCTATGCGGGAGGCCCCAAAGTGGGCCGCGTGGAGAAACTGGCGATTGATCCGCAAAGTCCTGCGCGCATCGACGTAGTTTTCAGCGTGCAAACGGATCTGCCCGTTAAGACGGACAGCCATGTGAAAATCATGAGTATCAGTCCCTTAGGAGACAATCATCTGGAGGTTCTCCCGGGCGGCGCACAAACTGCGCTCGCTCCTCCAGGTCTCTTACTGCCCTCTGACACTTACCTGGATTTTAACGTCCTGACCGCGCAGATCAATGACCTCGCTCCGCAAGCAAAGCTACTCATTCAATCGCTGAATGATCGCGCAGCAGACTTGAAAGTTACAATCGACCGCGTCAACGACCTTTTAGGCGCCCAGAACCGAGCGAATCTTTCCGCCACGCTTGCGGGCACACGCGGCTTGATTGAAGAAAACCGTCCGCAGATAAAATCCACCATTCAGCACTTGGACAGCGTGAGCCAGAAGCTGGAGCCGCTTCTTCAGGACCTTCACAAGGACAGCGAAGAAGCCAACCAGGCGCTCACTCACTTGGACGCCCTCCTGGGGGAAAACAGTGCCGATGTGCGCCAGTCGGTGATCGAGCTTCGGAAATCCTTGACGACGCTTACGGATATTACCGGGCGGCTGGACCAAACCCTCGACGTGAACACGGAAAATATCGACGAACTCCTGGATAATTTCCGCGGCGTCTCCCAGAATCTGAAGGAATTCACGAACACAATCAAGAGGCGCCCTTACACTCTTATTCGCGCGACGAATCCGCCCGATCACAAACCGGGTGAGCAGCAATGAAGAGGGAAAATCACCAGCTTATGACGAAACGCACGGAACTGCCGCGTGCCCGGCGGGAACGCCTGGTCTTTCCGCCCACCACGAAAATCACTCTCTGGGTGCTGGCGCTGGCCCTGGGCTTGGCGGCGGGGTGCGGCACCGCCCGGCCAAGCAAGTATTATCAGCTCACTGTTCCCGGTAACATCGTGCCTGCGGTCGATTCCAATCCTATTCCTGTCACGCTGTTGATTGGCCGCTTAATGGGTCCCGCTCTTTACCGCGAGGACCAAATCGTTTACAGCTCCGGCGGCGAGAGCATGGGGACTTACGAGTATCAACGCTGGTCTGAGCCTCCTACGGAGATGATCGCAGAAGTTATACTGCGGCAGTTCCGCGCCTCCGGCCATTATCGGGGAGTTTATACTTTGCGAAGCGCTATCCACGGAGATTTTCTTTTGCACGGGCATCTC
>DATNKA010000233.1:0-2592 GCA_035603655.1 Candidatus Acidiferrales bacterium
ACTGCACAGGCGAGCCAGTAACATTCCGAATGTGTCCAACCCAGTACGTAAAGCTCTTTCATAAATGAAATTAGAAAGGTTCAACCTAACTATGTCCCCAAGTGCTGAGACCTCAGACGCACGGAAAAACTCAACAGACCTGCGGGAAATCGCAGAGCACGCTTACGTCTTTGCCTACCCGCTCGTGCTGATCGAAACCACACGCGCCGGACAGCCCACCAACATCTTCACGCACGTACCGCAGTTTCCGCGTCCCGATACTCGGAAGGTTGTAAGACCCAACGCCGACACGCTCTACACCATGGCTTGGATCGACCTATCGAAGGAACCGATCCTTATCCATGTACCAGACTCCAGCGGACGCTTCTACCTTCTGCAGTTCATGGACGCATGGAGCGAGACATTCGCCAATCCAGGCAAACGGACAACCGGAACGAGCGAGAGGTGGTTCGCATTTACTGGACCGGATTGGACTGGCAAGCTTCCTGAAAATGTCACTCGCTACGATGCTCCTACGAACATCGTCTGGCTGCTTGGGCGCACTCAGACGAACGGCGTCTCCGACTATGACAACGTTCATGCGTTTCAGCGCGGAATGGGAATCATGCCGCTCAGCAGCTATCCCAACGGAGAGCAAAAGCTCGCCTCCGCTCTGGCGTTCGGAAAATCAGGTGATGTCACACCGCCGGAGAGGGTAAAAGCGATGACGCCGGTCGAGTTCTTAACGGCATTCGCTCAAGCCATGAAGGCGAATGCACCACACCCGGCTGACGAGCCTATGGTCGCAGACCTCGCTCTCATCGGCATCGTTCCCGGCGAGAACTTCGACCCTTCAAGGCTTACGCCGAAGCAGTTGCAGGCGGTAAATGACGGCATGATCGTGGCGTCCGCACGCGTGGAGAGCTTTGCTGACAAGTCTCATCAGGTCAAGCCGGGCTGGAATACCTTTATCCGCCACGTGGGACGTTACGGCACTGACTACATCAGCCGCGCCATTACGGCGCGCCTGGCTCTCGGCGCGAATCCGCCGGAGGACGCTATCTACATGAGTACGTTTACTGACGGAGACGGCCACCCGCTAGATGGATCTGCACGGTATCGAATGCACTTCGGCACCGGTCAGACTCCGCCAGTGGATGCCTTCTGGTCTATTACCGCTTACAACAAGAACGGTTACTTCATCGACAATCCGCTCGGCCGCTATGCAATCGGCGATCGAGATCTGCTGAAACCTAATTCGGATGGCTCGATTGATCTCTATATTCAGAGCAAAAACCCTGGACTGGAGCAGGAATCGAACTGGCTTCCTTCAGGAGATGGTCCATTCAATCTCACAATTCGTCTCTATTCGCCGAAAGAAGCTATTCTCGGTGGGTCTTGGCACCCGCCGGTAGTTGAACACATTTCTTAGCCGAAGATTCTATCCGCTGCCACAGATTGGTAACGGGAAGTCGTCTCATGTCGAGTGATGCCTGCTACCTCGGTTTACTTATTTGCTGAGCGCTCATCGATGTAAGACGTGATGTGCATTCATCCGGCAGGTTCAGACTACTCTCCGTGCAGACCTAAAACGTAGCTCTTCTGCATTGAGCTCTCCGATCTCCATGTCTCGAAAGAAGACTCTGTAAAACCCTGGTGTGACCAAATCGAACGCCAATTCTTCGAAGCGGAATACCTCGCTGATGAGGACTCTATTTTTGTGCCAGCTGATATCGCCGCTATTGTTCACCCGTCGCAGAATCAGTCCCTTCGGGTAGGTAAATTCCGGCGGCTTGCGGGGTAGTCGGACGGAGCTCGAATGCTAGAAACTCGCTGGGACCTGGTTGTTCAGGCCCTCATGCGGGCGCTCGTTGTTGAACACGTAGCGAAAGTTATCGAACCGGCTCTGCTGTGCGCGAAGGGATGCCGCAGGCGGTTTCGTCGTGTCCTCCTTCAGCGTGCGATGCATCCGCTCATGGCGACCGTTTTGTTGCGGCCGTCCTGCTTGAATGCGCTCATGCACGATCCCGAGCTTCATCCAGCCGAGTGAGAGCTTCGACAACCCCAGTAGCCCCGTGCCCGCAAACGGTGCGCCGTTGTCGGTTCTGATCCTTGCTGGCACTCCATACTCTCGCATGGCTGCTTCACAGATTGCTCGGACCTGGCTGAGATCCATACGCGAGACGATCTGGCAACGAATCAAGTAACGGCTATATGCATCGGTGATAGTGAACGGATCACAGCGCTTGCCGTCCCCGGTGGTGAAGTAGCCTTTGAAATCCATGCACCATAGCTGATTTGGACCCGTCACCAAAGAGAAGGGCTCTGAACATGGCGTAGTGCGCTTCCTCTTCCTCTGCGGACTGGTCAAGCCAGCGCGGCTGAGGATGTTGCCGAATGTGCTAGCAGCAGGCCAAACCACGTCTGGTTGTAACATTTCCAACCTTGCCTTGAGCTTACGCGCGCCCCAGGAGGGATGCTTGGGCCGAAGGACGAGGATGGCGTTCTCCATCGGCTCGAGCGTCGCGCGCGAACAAGTATGCGGGCGGCGGCTGCGATCCACGAGGCCCTGTGGTCCCGTCTCGTTGTAACGGTTGATCCAGCGGTAGGCCG
>DATNKA010000234.1:0-2676 GCA_035603655.1 Candidatus Acidiferrales bacterium
TAGTTCGTGCGCACGTGTATCAGACGTAGTTTGCAGTTTTGGATCAACTTTGGAGCAGGCCCAGCATGGCTGGAACTCAGTAACCGCAACCGAAGCAACGACTCAGATGAAATTTGGTGCTTGTAAGGCAGACGCGCTAACCAGCTGAGCTAACCGCCCGTCCTTGGCAACTGCATTATTTCAACAACCACTTAATTATTGACGACTGGAACCTCAGCCGCTCAAAAAACTCAAGGCTTACACTGCGACTAGTACACAGGTGAAGATGCAGGGGAAAGGGTGTCCCGCCAATGGACCCGAAGCTGAGCGTGATAACCGCTTTCCTCACCTTAAGCTGCACATTCCAGCGTGAACCAGCTGAAACCGGCTTCTACTATCTCGCCGCTTCGATTTCGTCAACAATGCGGTTGAGGTGGTACACCTTTCGCATTCCCTCGAGCAAAACCCGGCTGTCGACCCCTATCGACCGGTTCTTGGCTGCGTCGTAGCCATAGTCGCCCCCGAGAGAAAAAATGTTGCCGTCAAAAAGCAGACCGACAATGTTCGCATTCTTGTCGATCACCGGGCTGCCCGAATTGCCGCCGGTGGTGTCGTTGGTTGTGCAAAAATTCATGGGCGCCGTTGGATCGATCAGTCCCTTGGCCGTGAGCCAGCTCTCGGGCAAATTGTAGGGTGGCGCTCCCGTAGCGCGTTCGTACAAGCCCCCAATTGCCGTGTACGGCTGAACAAATTTGCCCTTGGCGTCTTCGAAGCCCTTCACGGTTCCATAAGTCAGGCGCAGGGTGAAAGTGGCGTCTGGATCGACGCTGGTTCCGAAGATCGTGAAGCGCGCATCGGCAATCTTTTCAGCGGCAGCGCGCGTCGGAGCATCCACTCTCGCCTCGTAGTCTTTACGAACAGCCAGCAGATCGTCGTTGATCAAGGCGGCGAAACGTATCATGGGATCGGTGGAGGCCGCGATCAAAGCCTGGCCGCCCTTGTAAAGTTCTTCCCGGACCTTCGCATCTCCCAGGTGGGTCCCGCTCACCAGGCGGTGCGCCAGTTGCTCCGGCGACTCCTTGCCCAGAATTTTCCGGACGAAGGCGTCGTCCGTTCCCAGGTCGCGGCGGATGACGGTGAACAAGAACGCAAGGTTAAGCTCTTCAAGATCGGGGTAGACGGGCGCAGGAGCGGCCAACTCCTGCTCCCTGGCGACCAGGGCCTGATCCGTGAATTGCGGCAGCCGTTCGGAGTTGGGCTTGGTGCGCTCCGCAGCCGCCCGAACCAGGGTGATGGCATTCCCAAGCAGGGCTCCCCGGAAGGCACGGTCGCTCAGCTCTGTGGCTCGCACAAAAAGCTGCGAGCGCACATGTTGAATATGCTCGATGTCGTCCCAAGCAGAGACGTAGGCGGCCAGCTTCGGGTCCGCAGCTGTGGCCGCACGCAGCTTGTGCTCTTCTTGCATCTTGCTCCCAAAGAACTGCGGATCGAGCAACGCCTGCTGCCGGCCAAAGTAAACCTTGAAACCGTTTTCCAGGAAGAACAGGTCATCACTCGCCGCGCGCCCCTGCTGTGACCCGCGGGCGATGAACGCCTCCAGCTCTCCACGCCGCTCGGAGATTTCCGGAATCCTGTTGGGGTAGAGCACATCGCGCTCGAAGGCAAGCTGTGATGTTGTCAGTCCGCGGAAAGTACCACCCGGGTTGCCTGAGACAAAGACCAGGTCGCCGTTTTTGGACCCGTTTGCGCTCCAGTGCAGGTAATCTTTGGTAGCCACCGGTTTGTCTGCCTCGTAAGCCCGGAGCACACCGATATCAAAATCGAAGCGCGGGAAATTGAAATTGTCTGGGTCGCCGCCAAATTGGGCGACCGAAAACTCAGGTGCGAAAACGAGACGCACGTCGTTGTAGCGTTTGTAGTGGTAAAGATCGTAGACGCCACCGTGGTACAGCGATACCACATCGCAGCGGACGCTCTGCTCCGAGCCGCAGCTTTGCTGGAGCTCAGCCTCTTTGGCATGCAGAGCTTTGTTGGCCTCTTCGCCGGTCTTGCCGGCCGTAGCGGCCTGAATTTCTTTGGTTACGTCGCGAATTTCGACCAGTTGGTCGAGTTCGAAATCGGGGCACTTGCGCTCCTCGGCGGGCGTTGTCGCGGAATAACCGATCCCGGCGAAATTCTGCTCCTGCGTGGAGATCTGTTCCAGACAATCAACAACGCAGTGGTGATTCGTCATCACCAATCCTTGGGGAGAAATAAACGACGCCGAGCATCCGCCAGCGATGCGCAGCGACGACAGCCGCACATGGTTGAGCCAGTCCGGCGACGGGGCAAATCCGTACTTGACGCCCACCGTCTTCGATGGAAAATTGTCGAACGTCCACATGCCTTCGTCGGCTTGCGCCGCCTTACCAAAGGCTACAAACACCAGGGCCGCCGCCGCGGCCAATGTCGCAAGCCTGAAAAAACTCTTCATTTTCATTGTTGTCTTCCCTCTGGCCTGAAGATTCGACCTTCCTTACTCGGCCCGCTCGCGAATCGCAGATCAATGGTCTTCCAGCGACATCATCCATCCCAGCCCAGAGGATGGTCAAGGCCGGATGGCAAAGATCATGGAGGAGAAAGTCGCGCGCAACAAACCGGGATGCAGTACATCCGATAGCAGCATGGTCATACGAGACTTTAATGACGATGGAAAGC
>DATNKA010000235.1:0-2696 GCA_035603655.1 Candidatus Acidiferrales bacterium
CCGCATTAGCTCACTGTTCGGCAATATGCAGGTCTTGGTGACAGATGGACATCTGCCATATCCGTTCGGTCATGAAACGACGGGATACGAAGTAAGGGATCTGAGGGAGACCCTGGAAAAGGCCAAGGCGGCAGGAGTAAAGCTTCTATCGGCGCCATACGCAGCACGCGACCGGGTTACCGTCATGGTGGAATTTCCGGGAGCCTACATCGCCGAAGTACACAGTGCGCTCACGCACTAACCGCTCCATGCTCGAACGAAGTAAAGGCCCCGGTCGGAAGGATCACTGGCGAAAACAGGCGATTCACTGAAAACCCCTGCGGCGGCACGATGAGCGTAATCGCGATTTTGCAACAGCTACCGCCTATCGCCGGGAGACCACGGCGTGAACTGTCTGTCTGAAATCGCTGTGCGCAACCGCTCCAACGTGTTCACGCGAAAGACTTTGAGACTGGCACCCCATGATGTCCGTTCTCGAAAGTCAAAGGCCGTCACACAGGCTTGATCTGCATAACCGCCCCACTCATAGAACACAATCGCTGAATCGCCGTTCAAAGCTGCGAACCGAAGTCGCTTGTTCGGGACTCCGGGAATGATGTAATCCGTGCTCATCGCCTCGCCAGGATTGACCATGTCGAACTTCACCCCGGCGAAGTTGCACTTCTCGATGTTGCAGAAGGAAGCCTTCACTGATTCCGGTAGTTTACGCACGTCCGTCACGATGACGAAGTTCTCGCGCATCAGCTTGTCAAGCTGCGCCAAACTCATCGTCGCACTGTCCTTTTGGAAAGAAACTTTATGTGCGAGAGGCGAGCCTTCCGAGTGTTGTGCCTTTTTGCAGCTAGAAAGGAACAGGGCGACGGCTGCGCAGAGCATCATAACTAACGCTCTTGCCTTCTGGCGGCGATTATTCATTTCTGGCGCATCATCCTGACCCCAATATGATAAATGACGCTATCAGGCGATTTCACGCTTTGAGCCGCGAAGCGGGATTTTGAGTGTAATGGGGATTTTGCGACGGTTGTAGTCGTAACTAACGGGGACCTGCGAGGATAGATGAATTGGCGGCAGCCGTTATCATCCTTTGCTGATTCTGCTCGGGCATGGCCGGGGGCAACTTTAGCTGAATCTGATACAGTACCGACTCCTCTTTCCACCAGAGGTTCGCTGGGGCGCACGAGCCGCCGCAGTTCACTGGCCTGAAAAACCCAGTGATGCCAGTAGCCAACTTTACTTCACGAACATTCGGTAGTTCTTGGGGGGAGTATCGGGAATTGTCAGAAGCCCCAAACGACGCGGCGAAGCCTGCATTTCCTTCGCCCAACTCGAAATAGAGGCTGATCGAGTATTCTCCTGCTGCGGCCTTGTCAACAGTTGCGTGTTTTACGTCATAAAAGGGCAGTTCACTGGGCAACAGCACGGGTACCTTGGTCTTCGCTTTTACCTCAGTCAGGACCGACCGAAAAATATCTGGGAGAGGTCCAGCCGCGTTCGCCCGAACTGCGGTGTAGAGGACAGCAGAGGCAAATACTCCCAAAAGCGCCAAAGAACTGACATTCTTCATGAGAAAACTCTACCTCAACTGACGTTAACAGCGGTTTCACTCAAAACCCTTGCTGCTCACGTTCCTCGAACAAGCAGTCGCAGGAGATGAACTGACCCCGCACGCTGGACATTCCTCCACGTCGCAACTCGGGACATGGAACTCCCCTTTTAGAACTCGGCAGTCGTGGCAAGGAACGCGCTCCGCATGCCAGTCATCCTGTTCATTTCCGTATCGAACGCGAGGGATAGGCTTTCCGTTGAGGGTATAGGACAGAATATGCTGCGATGCTTGAATCTTCTCCGGCCAACCTTCAATCATGGGCACGCCGCGATAAAGAATGAGCTCGGGGTCCGTCACGGCTGGATTTTACATGCTGCCCTTTCTGCCGACTGACGAAATCAGGCGGTGCCATCCGACCTCTGGCCCCGAGAATTTCCTCTTAGTACGCCCGGATCAGTTCTGCACTTACGCCTCCGATTTTGTCCGTGTCCATGTAGTGGTACTGACCGGAATTGGGTTTTCCGATATCTCCCCATGCCCCGGCCTGCCACACCGCAAAGCCGAGTTTTTCATACACGGCGGTAGCTTTGGAGAGATCGTCCACCGGCATGCCAATGTGCTGGATGCCTTCTCCATGAAGCTTCAGGAAATCTGCATAAATATTCGCGGGGGTGGATGGTGGCTGAATCCACTCATAACTGATTGTGCCCATCCGTTGAAAGCCGACTTCAAATGCCAGTAACAGAGGCCCGCCGCGATAGCGCGAATCGTCGCGTGGGGTAGCATGCTCCAGCTCAAACCCAGGCATGCCAAGCTTCTGCCAGAAGCTGGAAACGGCCGCCGCATCCCGTACCGCAAGAGCAAGGTGGGAGACGGTTTTCTGCTCCAGAGGCTTGGGCGCTCCGCCCGGCCAGTAAACAAGGCCAAGAACGTATTTGCCCTGTGGATCCGTATCGAAGTAGGTGTAGGTGACCGGCGCGCCGTCGATTTCAAATGTGACCTGCTGCAGCACGCTCACTCCGAGGCGGGCCATGCGCTGGATCTCCTTGTCCATCGCCTCCCTGGACGGAACCTCATGGACAACGGAAAAGATGCCGTCCTTGTGCTTCTTGAGAAAATCATTGTAAGAGTCCGACTGGCCTTCGTCTGG
>DATNKA010000236.1:0-4873 GCA_035603655.1 Candidatus Acidiferrales bacterium
CTTCACCCATCATCCATAACACTCTCGAGCTCGATTTGCGCAGAACATATCCCACGGTTTCGCCGGTTCTATCCCACTATTACCAACTGGATTCGCGCACCGTTTTACAGTTCGTTCAGCAGAGGGATACCACTTTCAGCGATCACGACCCTATTCGCGGCACCGGAGGAAGGCCTCTGCAGTGATTTTCTCCCACGTATTAACTCCGAAGATTCTTGCTCAGCGAGATTACGCCTACCAGCCCCGTACACAAATTTTCCCGCAGAAAACAGAAAAGCGGCCTGGAAAGGCCGCTGATCCAACTCGGAGATCTAAAACTGATAGCAGCCTTCCCTACCGCCCCGCTGCCGCTGCCGAGGTCATCATCCCGGCAATCTGCATGCCCTCAATCCGTGCCAGCACATTCTCAAGGCTCGCGCCCGTATCTGTGCACGCATCCACATAGGGATGCCGGCTCCCATCCGCGTGCATTACGAGCACGGGAGTCCCTGCCTGCGCCTTTTTCACCACATAAGGCAGATGATGCCGGTCATTCCGTGTCAGGCTCGGACCCAGCACCACCAGGTCGAATGTGCTCTTTCCGATCGCTTCAACCACGGCCTTGCGCCCAACGGCGTTCAGCACGGCATGTCCAGCCTTTTCAAATGCCGCAGCCAGAGCTACCTGCGCCTCCGCGTCCCCTTCACCATAAAGAATCCTCAGCTTGGTTTTCCCCATTGCTCCCGTCCTGGCCCGGTACGAGCTATTCAGTACTGGCCACAGTCACGGTAGCAACCGCCACGCCCCCTGAGAACGTCACCGAAGACCAGCAACGATCGGGACCGGTCGCTCCACTGGGAACGGCGGCCCGTCCGGGCAGCTACTGCCCGAAGCCCCGATCCATCCTAATCAAAAATCAGAACTCGAATCCCTCTTCCCCTTGCCGCATTTCAGCGCTACACTCTTGCCCCAGAGGATCTGCCATGCTCCGCACGCACTTCGTCGTCGCTGTTTTAATCCTGGCCACTACTGTCGTCTGCTCCGCCCAGCAGGCGGCGCCTTCGTCCACCGCTAGTTGTAATCTCGACGATGGACGCCAAATCTACATCCGCTTCAATCCCATCGCCTCGAAGAACGACAAGCTTCCAAACGGCAAGCCTTGGACTCCCGGCGGCGCTCCCATGACTTTATTTACCGAAGCCCAGCTTTCTTTTGGCGGCGCAACCATCCCTATCGGCGCCTACACTGTCTATCCCATTCCCTCGAAAGACAAGTGGACCCTCGTCGTAAACAAAAATGTCGCTGCCGGCTCCTCCTATGACGAAAAGCAGGACATCGCCCGCGCACCCATGGAGACCGATCAGATAAGCCAACCCTCAAACGAACTGGAAGTGGCCTTCGCCCACGTAGGTGACAAATGCACCCTCCGCATCTACTTCGGCAAGAGCGCCTCGTTCGCACCGTTCACCGCGAGGTAGGATGGCGAATCGGCAAAAGAAGTCTGAGCTGTGAGTTAAGAACCAAGCTGCGAACGAACAGCCAAATCTGTTATTAAAAATACAATCGTGATCCAGGGAGCGAAAGGCGTTCGGCAAGTCGAGCTGCATTCGATTAGTTAGTTTCCGCGTCCGCTAAACGGGCCAGCAGCTAGAAACCGGGCGCGCCCTTACCTTTGTCTTCCCGCGTGCCCAGCCCAATCACCATTGCCATATCTTTCGGATACACTACGTCGCGTCCGCGCGCCAGAAAGTGATAGTAAATCGACATGGCCGCGCCATACGATCCAAATCCTGCCGAGACCACTCGCGATTGCGCAGCGATTCCCACAACCATCCCTACCAACTTAAATCCTGAGGCTCCGCTGGCCGCGCCGCCTCCCGCTTCTCCTCCGCTTTCACCGCCGCGTCCGGCGTCGCGATCCGGCGATGCCTGCGATGCCGCCAGCATCACCTGAATTCCAGTCGTCAAATATCTCGTTCGCGGCGTTGTCACCTGGGCGCCACCTTCCGCGTCCAGCTTTAAATGCTCACCCTTGGCCACGGCCACGCCTTCGAGGTTCGTCTCCACTCTCTGGTCAATCCCATTTGGAGGCGCTACCTGGTGAAATAAAATTCGCAACTGTCCATTGCGTCCCAGCCGTCGCGCTCGCGCCACCTGAACCACCGAGCCTTTTATCACGCTGCCCTCCGGCAAAATCAAGTGATCTGACACCACCAGCGGCTCCGTAATTAGCGCCTCTACCCGATCCCCCATCTTCGCAGTCGCCGAACTTAACGCCGTCTCCAGCCGCGCATGCACCACGCTTCCAGTTGGTGGCGGAGCTCCAATGTTCGACAGAGCCTCCGGCTTCACTGCTTCGGTTCCAAAATCCAGCGGCTGCTGCAGGTTTGCATTGAAGCTCGTTCCCGAGTCGATGTATTGCGGATGCACCGGCAACTGTGCCAGCGCAGCGCGCTTCAATTTGTGCATCTTGCCCGGCTCGTGAATCTGCTTCTGTAAATCGCTCCACTGCTGCCGGATCGCCTGCCGCGTTGCACTAACTTTTTTCGACGCTGCCTCCTGCACTCCATTTTTCTGCTCAGCCTTCTCATTCGCCGACACAAACCGCAGGACTCCATCGGGCGCCGGAGAAGCCACCGTATCGAGCGCCACCCGCCGACCGTCCCCCATCACCAGCTCCTCAAACTGCACATGGACCGGCCGCACGGGAGAAAAATTCCCGTTCGTCGCCTGCATCGTCCGGACCATCTTTGGCACCGCATCAATCGCCGACACTTTCCCGTTCACTACCGTCCCCACCGGAATCAGCAGCTTGTCAAACGCGTACACCGGCTCCGTCGTCTTCCCATGAATCGCTTGTCCCACCTCCCGCACCCGTACCTCGGAATCCAGCGCCACTTTGATCGGAGTTCCTGCCTGCACTGTCATCGGCACCACAACCGGCTGGGAGGCAGCGTTTTCCGTCACCTGCCTGGACGACGTATCCTCGCTGTTCGGCTGCGTTCCCGCAGGCGGGCGCGGCTTCAGCATCTGCCCCACACTCACGCCGCACAAACTCGCCACTAGAACTGCTCCCACCCAGGCCCTTAGCACCATTGCAACACTCCTGATTATGCGTTGTCCGAAGAATGGCGGTTAGTCCAAATAAGTCGCGGGGACGGCGTGCGGTGCCCCAAAGAAGAGAAAGCGGTTGTGCTTACTATGAAGTGCAACCCGGGATAATGGTTGTAGGATCCCGGTTCCCCGGATCGGAAATCTCCGGGGGCCATTCTATTCTGTACCCGAATCTCAGGCTACGCGTACCGCAAAATATCACTGCCGCGAAATCCAATTTTTTCTGCGACAATTCCCGAATGCGGTCCCTGCTGATCCTTCTCGCCGCCACCACCGCCCTGGCTCAGTCCGCGCGCCAAACTCAGCTCTCCAACACGACCGCTTCACTCCGAGGCGTAAGCGCCGTCTCGCAGGACATCGCATGGGCCTCTGGCACGCGCGGCACCTACCTTCGCACGATCGATGCGGGACGTCACTGGATCCCCGCTCAAGTCCCCGACGCCGCCGGCCTCGATTTCCGAGGGGTCGTAGCTTTCTCCGCCGATGACGCCTTCCTTATGTCCGCCGGTCCCGGCGACCAATCCCGCATCTACCACACCAGCGACGCCGGCCAGCACTGGCAACTCCAGTTCACCAACTCCAACCCCAAGGCCTTCTTCGACTCGATCGCTTTCTGGGATCCAACTCGCGGCGTCGTCCTCGGCGATCCCATTACCGATGAATCAGGCCAATTGAAATTCCAACTCCTCATCACCACTGACGGCAAAACGTGGACTCCGATCCCTTCCTCCCCACTCCCATCCGCACTTGAGGGCGAAGGCGCTTTCGCCGCCAGCAACACGTGCCTAGCCATCCTCCCAAAAGACGATCCCAACATTTGGTTCGCGTCCGGCGGCAAAGTCGCCCGCGTCTTCCACTCCCCCGATCGCGGCCGCACCTGGCAAGTCTCCGACACTCCCATCGCTCACGGCCCTGATTCCGCCGGCATTTTTTCCATCGCCTTTCGCGACCCGCTCCACGGCGTCGTTGCCGGTGGTGACTACAAACATCCCGATCAGGACGGTCCTAACCTCGCCTTCACCTCCGACGCCGGGAAAACCTGGTCCCTTTCCAAGCTTTTCCCGCAGTCCTATTACTCCGCAGTGGCCTACGATCGCAAATCTCTCACGCCCACCGCCAAGTCCTTGGACGAAGATCAGGCCCACGTCCGACTCTTCCTCGCGGGCCCCAAGTTTCTCTATGATTTCCGCCCACCCAAAGACCCCACCCGCATCAGTCCTCCTAAGAAATCCACCATTCAGTTCAACGCGGTCAGCCCTTATCCCAGCGGCGGAGCCGTGTTTGTGGGCCCCAAAGGCGCCGTAGGAACGCTCCCCTGAACTAGCGCTATTGCCCACATCGGGGGTGGGCCGCCTCAGCTGTCTGGCCCCGGCCAAGCACGGCGGCCGCAACCAAATTTTAGCCAATAACTCAACTTTTCCCGCACCGCTAAGCGCTTACTGCACATCCAACCGATAGCCCTATGTTCCTAAGTACTGCACCCGGGTTGTCCCGTCCGCACGGCTTTGGAGTACACTCTTAAAAACATTTCGCCAGTATGTTCAGCCCTCACCCCAATCTAGCCGACGACGTCAACCACGCAATCGTCCAATCCGAGATCGAAGGCGGAGTCTTCCTCCACGATCTTCCCCCCTCCACCATCCTCGAAATCCAAACTCTTCACCACTGCTACACCGCCGTTCTCCTCGGAGGCAGCGAAGCTCTTCTCTCCGGTCATCCCGAATTCTGTCCCAGTCCCGTGCACGTCGCTATCGCCGGCTCCACCTGGGGAGGTTCCATG
>DATNKA010000237.1:0-17760 GCA_035603655.1 Candidatus Acidiferrales bacterium
CGCGCGTCGTGGGCGATGACGAAGCAGGTCGTGGAAAAATCCGACTACCTGATTGACCTGCACGGCGGCGATCTCGATGAAAGCCTGAGGCCGTATTCCTATTGGGCGCCGACCGGTAACGCGCAGCAGGATGCCGTCTCGCGCGCCATGGTGCTGGCCTTCGGGCTCGACACGATCATCCTCTCAACCGATCGCCCCCGCGATCCGAACCTCGCTCGCTATCTAGAGACCAACGCCAGCCTGCGGGGAAAGCCGTCCCTCACGGCCGAGGCAGGCCATGCTGGCACCGTAGAGCCGGAAGACGTGACGGCGCTGATCCACGGCTGCCTGAACGTGATGCGCTACCTGAAGATGCTCCAGGGCAATGCGCCTCCGGTGCAGGACCCAGTGTGGATCGAGCGCATTGCCAGCGTCACCAGCGAAATCGGCGGCGTTTTCTATCCCACGGTGAAGCGCGGCTGGTACGTGCAACAAGGCATGAAAATCGGTTACGTCACCGATTTGTTCGGCAAGACGGTATGGGAAGCGCGTGCGCCGTCGAGCGGCGTGGTCCTGTATGTCTGCGCCGTGCCTTCGATGAAGAAAGGTGAGACGGTCGCCAACATTGGCGTGGTCGCCAGCCAGGCACCATAGCGGGCGGCTACCGTTCCACTGATGCGGGCCAGGTTATTCTGAGCCAGAAATCGCCTTCGAAGAGATCACTGGAGGATCCGGAGGGTCTCCCCGACGCCCGTTCCTGGGCCACAGATCCGCTTCGAACCCAGCTGACCTGCCGGCGAAGCCGACCGTCCACCCGTTTTCTGTACAGGCTGTGAACTAGACGCCTACAATGCACAAGCCGGAGGTCCGAATCGGAATTCTGGTTCAAGAGCCACAGAATTTGGTTCGCATTTTAGATCGAGCCGAAGAAGGAGCGGTGATGCCACCGACAAAGGCCATTTCATGCATCCTCAGCCTAGTTGGTGTCTGCCTCCTGGCGCCTCGAACTCCTGCACAGACGCTTGCCTCGGGGCAACCCATGGTAATTGCTGCGAGCGTGGTGATCGATGGCAAGGGTCACATACTTCATGACGTTCGGATCGTGATCGAGGGCTCAAAGATCGTTGCCATAGATCCTAAGGTCGAGGGGCCGTTGGACTATGACTTGCGTGGCCTGACGGTGTTGCCCGGCTGGATCGACGCCCACGTGCACATTACGTGGATCTTCGGCAAGGATGGGAAAAACGCAGGCACGGAAGGCACAACACCCGAGGATGCCTATCAAGCGGCGTCGAATGCGTGGGTCACGCTGATGGCAGGCTTCACGACCGTGCAAAGTGTGGGTGCGCCCAACGACATTCCGCTGCGCGATGCTATCGCGAAAGGAATACTGCCCGGCCCACGTATCCTGACGTCCAACGAACCGCTCGAAGGGCGAGGCGAGGCCTCCGGCACGCCCGATGAAATCCGCGCTTACGTGAGGAAACAAAAGCAAGCCGGCGCGAACCTGATCAAAATCTTCGCGTCGAAGTCCATTCGCCAGGGCGGAGGAATGACCCTTTCGCTGGAACAATTGAACGCGGCTTGTGATGAAGCAAAGAAGCAGGGACTGCGTACGCTTGTGCACGCCTATAAAGAGGCGGTCCGCGCCGCGACTCTCGCGGACTGCACTGAGGTTGAGCACGGTACGCTGGCCGCAGACGACGACTTGAAATTGATGGCCGAGAAGGGCACCTATTTCGATCCGCAATGCGGACTGGTCATTGAGAACTACCTGCAGAACAGGGCAAGGTATCTCGGCACACAAGGCTACACTGCCGAGGGATTTGCTGCGATGGAGAAGATCCTGCCGATGGACCACGAGATCGTGGAACACGCAGCAAAAACTCCCGAACTGAAAGTCGTTTTTGGCACGGACGCCGTGGCCGGCGCTCACGGACGCAATGCCGAGGAGTTCATCGATCGCGTGCGTGACTGCGGTGTGGACCCGATGGCAGCGATGGTCTCTGCCAACTCGCTGGGCGCTGAAGCGCTAGGCTTGGGCGATCAGATTGGCTCGATCGCCCCCAGCTTTCAAGCGGACATCATTGCGCTCGATGGAGACCCGTTGAAAGACATCACCGCGGTTCGGCGCGTTGTGTTTGTAATGAAGGGCGGCGTGGTTTACAAGAATGCCGCGCGCGGCGCGATTCCTCTTTATGCAGGCGTCCAGCCTTGATTCGGCCTTTGGGAGTCAGCTTGGCTTGGCTGAGGATCGATGATTATCATCTCGCTCCTGCCTTTATGCCAAAGCGTAGAGATATTCGACGAAGGAGCGCACAGCCCCATCAATCCCCGCAACCTTTGGGTTGGTGGAATCGATCAGATAGTACTCATTCGGAGCATGTGCCCCGGTCCCGTGCCCCACCCCAAAATGTCCGGCAGGAAGGTTGAGAGGTTCGGAAGTGAAAATGTATCCCGGCCAGGAGCCGGCGGATCGAGGCCACAGCGCGGGATCCAGACCCAGCTTGCGATAAGTCGCAATTTGCGTCTGAATGAGCTTCGAATCCTGCGAGGTCTGTGTCGGATCGTACCCACCACTCATATTGACCTCGATATCGCCGAAGCCGTGTTTGGCAAGATGATCCTTGAGAAGCGCGAGTGTACCGGCAGCCGTCATGTCAGGCACCAGCCGCATGTCAATCTTGGCGACGGCGCGATGCGGCAGAACGGTCTTACCCCCGGGACCCGTGTATCCACCGACCAAGCCCTCGATATTGATCGTGGGCTTCGATTCGAGCAGCACGAGCGACTCCAGCCAGTGTGTGTCGTGCACCCAATGCTCAACGCCTAGCTGCTGCTTAACCATGGCTTCACTGCGGCGAGCGGCGGCCTCCTGAATCATCTTGATCTGTGCAGGAGTAAGCGGCTTGACCTTGTCAAAAAAGCCCGCCACAGCGGGCGTGTGTCCATCGGACTCGATGAGCGTGTTGAGCGCTTGCACCAAGTGCCACGTGGGGCTATCCACCTGTGCCTCAAGGCTGGAGTGAACATCATGTTTAGGTCCTCGTCCCCATCGCTCTCCACTGGAAACCAGTTCGAGCTCAACTACTCCCTTCGCGCCCAGCGATATCTGTAGACCTCCATCCGCATCCTGGCCCGCTTCTGGCATGAACACACCCATACATTTCTTCAACGCGGCGGCAACTTTGGGTTGGTGGACAACCTCCGGAAAGTGGGTCGAACCAATCTCTTCTTCACCTTCACAGACGAGCACGAGATCTACAGGCAGCTTTGTTCCCGCAGCCTTGAAGGCATGAAGAGCGCCGAGGAAGGCTGTTTCGGGACCTTTCTGGTTCACAGCGCCTCGGCCGACGCAGATCCTGCCCAACCCTTCCTTGTCTACGATCCGGCCTTCAAGCGGTGGCGAAGACCACTCCGACGGGTCGAACTGTTTCACGTCGTACATAAAATAGATGCCGACGGTGGTTGCCGCACCAGCATCGAGAGTGCCGAAGACCCCAGGCTTGCCCGATGTTGGCAAAATTTCAACGTTCGCGAATCCTGCATCGCGAGCGAGTTGTGCCATATAGTCAGGGCCCTGCGGATAGTTACGGTTCTCGGCCGCAATCGAGGGCAAAGCGATCCAGTCCTGCAGCCGCTTCACGTTCTCATCATGCATCCTCGGTATTTGGCTCAGCACCGACTGGAGGCCGGGGTCATCTGAAGAGAAAGCAGATATCGGCAATGCGGCGAACGCAGCTCCAGCAAGCGCGCCGTGGATGAACTCGCGACGATTGAAAGCGTTATGGCTCGAGTCAGTCAATGTGTCCCCCATTGGCGGAATAAAGATGATTACCCTTGGTTGACCTCAGATTCAATTACAGAAAAAGAACCATCTGGCTTTACCGCAGGTCATCATACCAGCTGGTTCCCCACAGACCAGCGATCGTTTCTAATGGATTTAGCGGGATAACTCTCGGTCTGCCTGCCAACCCGATGCTATCCAGAACCTGGCTCGCGGAAACCCGTCAGATCATGTGTATTGGGCTAGTTGCGCAATCCGGAAGTAGTCGATCCCGCCATCACTGGATCAGTACCGAGAAGTCTTTGCAGGTCCGCTTAGGGGTCGTGATCACCCCGTCAGGTGTCTTCCAGTCCGAGGTTGACGTTCACCGCTTGGCTGAAGTTCTGCTTGCAGCCGAGATAGCGATCAGTTGTCTGAACCGATGGGTGTGCAAGAAGAAACTGAATATGCTCAAGTTCTCCGCCCGGCAGATGGCATAACCGAGCACAGGTCCGGCGTTCATGCCGCATGCAGTATGAGCGACGCTATGCCGGATCCCGGATTACGCCGAATGCTCGCGGCATGGCAGCGGCCTGAGCTGCTTCTCGGCGAAATGATTCGGCATCGTCTGGCGCCAGCCGAAGACCGGAATACCGAACTGGCCTCGATAAGATTCGCCCAAGCATACCTCGCCGTAATATTCGTGACCACCCGATGAATTCGTCGATGGCGCGACCGTATGATTCGTGCGAACTGGCCAGGTCAAGCGAGTGAAGAACGGCATTCTTCGACTGCTCCAAATCGGCTAGTTGAAGCATACTTCTTGCGTTAACTAACCGAGCAGAAGTGGCCGTTTTCGTCTCAGCTCAACACTTGATCGAGAAGTTGGCCCACTGCTCGTTTTGCTTCAAGTATGGAATAACGATGGTCCATCGCTCCGGCCAGGTCGGTGTTAGCAAATGCGATCCGCCCGTGCGGCGCACGGCGCAGGATCTCGCGAGGGGCAGGTTGACCTTCGCGCCCAAAGAAGAACCCGGGTTGAGGACTCAGATAGGCGTGTCCCCAGCGATTTAAGATGATTCCGGCGATGTCCCGCCGTGCGTCGAATCCGCCGCTGGCGAACATCTCGGTGAATTGTTCGCGGACTTGTCGCTCATAATCTCTGAAAGATGTGCCCAGCATCTCTCCGCGGCCGCGATTCCCCTGCTCTTCGGTTGGAACTCCGGGATATGAGTACAAAACTTTCAAGCTGAGCACGACGGGAGAATCTGGACCGATGGTTGCATCTTCGACGCCAGTCAACGCCAGCTTCCGAACCTCCATGTAGTTTCCCAACCCTTCAAACCAACGACAACCGCTCATTCCCATCTTGTATAGAAAACGCCAATTTCTCACAGCAACGTTGACCATCATGCAGGGCGAGCGGTAGAACTGCCCATAGGCCACGCGATGTGTCTCCGGGAGATCCTTGACAATGTGCTTCGTAGTCCAACATCCGCCCGCCATCACGGCCGAGCGCGCCTTAACTTGATATAGTTTGCCTTTCTTTGAGTACACGATCGAAACTGAGCCGGCTTTGTTCGCTTGCCCATCGTGCTCAACATGGACGACGGTGGATGACAGGCGAATTCTCGCGGGGGCTCCCGCGATGTCTAGCGCTGCAAAGTTGACGCGGTTCTGGCAAACTCCTTCCACGCTGTGCGGTCCGTCGATTGCGCCAGGGATCAGACTCTTCATCATCAGTCTCGCGATGGTAGCGTTGCCACCCGGAAACATCTGATCCGAGCCACCATTCTCTTCTGGTAAAGGGTGCAGCATTTCAAACGCGTAATCTGAGTATGCCGATAAAGCATCGGGGCCTAAGCCGGAACCGCCGCCCTCCACGGGCGAGAGAAAACGCCGAACCATTTCGCGGCTAAGGCCGAAACGCTCCATGTAGTGCTGCTCCAGGGTGATTGAGTCGAGGTATCGGGAAGTCGCGTCGCCTTCTACTTTGGGATGTTCGAACTTCGTCTCTCCCGCCGATTCACTTTTCAACCAGCGCAGCCACTCGAGTCGCGTTGCCTCTGAAACGGGAGCGCCGTGCAGGCTTTTCCCAAGCGGATCCAGCACCCACTTTCCCGGTCTTTGATTGAATCCTGCTCCAAACCAAAACCCGTATTGTCCACGTTGCAGACCCACTGCTTCATACGGGGTTTTGGAGAGGGGGAACTCGGGGTCCGATCCAGTCCACTTTTGATAGGTCAATCGCGGTGCCTGTAACCCGATGGACTCATAGAACTGTGCGAGAAAGCTATGTGGGTATTGAACTTGATAGATGGCTGAGCCTTGGTGTGCGAGCAGTTGCTTGCCCTCAACCAGAAACTCATTTTGCTTCGCCTCGCCGCCGAAAATGGGATGGTTTTCGAGGATCAGACATTTCATGCCGGGACCGGCTTCACGCTGGAAAAACAGGGCTCCTGCAAGCCCGCTGATCCCGCCGCCGATAATTACGCAGTCATAGATTTCCCCCGTATCAACGATTCCCGCTGGACGAGGATCGTACAAGCGGTCACGAATCGCATGACCAGCTTGCAAAACGTCCCAAGTGTTGCCATTGGCGTTGCTGTATTCGCCGACTCCCCCATAACCGGTGAAGTCATTCTCTTGTGCTGCTAGCAACTCCGCAGGGGTCACGCCTGCGAACAACGCGGATCCGAAAGCCAATAGAGCAGTCCCGAGAAAGTCACGCCGGGTAATGCTGGTCTCCATTCCCAAGGGCCCATCCCCAGTGAAAGAACTCCTAGGATTATGAATGCGTGACATTCTTGCGGCCTCGCTTTGCGCTCCCGAGTGTACACCGAACGCAAAGTTCCCGGATCGGGCATCAAAGTGCATAGAAGCCGGTTTTGTTTTCGAGAACTTCCTGTTTGCCGACCATGCTGAGGGAAAGATCATGAGGGGGCACCCCTTCGAAATCGACCGAACATTCTAGACTTTCGCAAATCCGAAGCCGGCCCACTGAATTGAATTGCGCGTGAAGTGGGGGATCGACGCAGGATGTAAAAGATTCAGGATCTGAAATGGCCAAGAAGCTTGAACTCGAAAGCTGCGTATCGATGATCGCCGAACACACGGGAGACGCGACTCTCATCTGGAAGGCCGCGGAGTTCCTGTCCGACGCGAAATGACAGGAACCAGCCGATCGGCGAAGCGTCTGATTGTCTGAGACAGTCCCGAAGAGAAACCCTTGCTCGATTAGGGAGCGTGACCCGCGAACTGTTTCTGCTGCATCGTCAACCGGGAGGCTACGAGAGCCTGCTTTGGGATCAAACGGAGTGGGCAAATCGCACAAAGCAGGATTTCTGATTATCGGTCGAAGGAGAGGATAGCGGAGATTGAACCTGCTAGCGTTGAAACTCCATCTGGAGCCCATGCAGAGCGCGACCCCATCTGGATTACAAGAGGATTTCCTACGGGCTGTGTTTCGAGCGAACCAGGAGCCTCTTCGATACCGCGCAGAAATATTCGATGCATACATCCGGGATTGCCGGTGGCGATCCTCCCGCAGTTTCTGGACAACTTGGGAATGGCCGACGATCCGAGTCGACGGTCCGTGCACACTAGGTGTCCACTAGGTGGACTCTAGAGTGAGCGCAGAAAATCGATGATTTCCTGCTGCTCCTGAACGGTCAATTTATTGAATTGCTCGATGACCTTATTGGCCTCGCTGCCGTGGCTGCGGTGAGCGCTGATGGCGTCAAGCAGGTTGGAAGTACGTCCATCATGGAGGAAGAAGACGCGTTGTCCGACGCCCCACAGAGGGGCAGTTCGAAACTCGTCGGGGCCGGCGCCGCCTTGCGTAATGCCGTCGGCCAGGCCTTTGCCCATGTGATGCACAAGCAGGTCGGAGAAAAGATTCGCAGTTTGATTGGAAAGCGCAGCACTCGGACTGGTCGCGGACCCGCTTGCAATCATTGCTCCCGTGGTAAACGACGGAGTATGGCATTGTGCACACCCAACCTGCGCAAACAAGTCGCGTCCCTTCGCGCTGGATGGTGTGGGTGGTGCCGGCGTGGGCGGAGCGAGCATCCGCATGAAGTTGGAAAACGCTTCGATATCCGAGATGACCGCGGGGTTCGAAATGCCGTTAGAATTGCCGGTGGTCGAAGCAGTGGTTGTGAAGTTGAGTGTGTCATTAGGAGTGGGGTTGAAGAGACAGCCGGGCGTTTCGTCACGCTCCTGCGGGAATAGTTGGTTCGAGATTCCCATCTCGACGTTGTAGGCCTCGCCCGCAAACATGAGAAGGGATTTGTTCTGCGCCTTCCACCCGAAACGGGTGATAGTTCCGTCGTTGGCACTGAGATTCACGTTTCCGCTGAGGTGCGCGTTCGCGTGTCCGTGAATACCCAGCTGCGACTTCGCCGATGCGTTGGCCTGCTGGTTGGCAAGGATGGCCGAATCGGAAATCCCTTCAATCAGCCCTGCGCCAAAGACAGGAGTCGGGATTCTGAAAATAATGTTTCCATTCCCGCCTTGGCCCGTAAGCGGATTTCCTGCGGGCAGAAAATCGAATTGGGCGATATTGCAGCCGGGGGCGTCAGCCCGCCCCGTGATCACGAATAGGTCATGCACTTCGCCATCCGCGTCGCCGTTGCTCTTCTTAAACCGAGCTTCGCGGATGGGGCCGTTTGGCACGATGAACCATGGCACCGCATTCTTAGCCCCATCCAAGGCGGCAACTTGGGGCAGGGGATTCTTCGCCGGACTCGTTCCGCCCATATTGGGCTGCGAGTGGCAGGAGAAACACTGATTTGAGTTAAAGCGCGGCCCAAGGCCGTTGTTTGCGCCCTTGCTTACAACCTCGATTTGAGCGAACCTCACCTGGCCGTCCAGGAAGAACGCAGTCTCGTCCGCTGTAAGACCCTGCAGCGGACCACCCGCACCCGCCGCGCCACCCCGGACGCCTGGGTCTACCGGATCCGATCTGGTTTGGCCCACGGTGTAGCCACATGTGATCAAGGCCATGGTCAATATTCCGCAGAGACTCTCGGGCCTAATCCTCCCCAGTATCATCATCACATCACCTCATGAGCCAGGACGGGCGGTATTGTAAACGAGTCTCTTTCCATTCTTTGAGTCGGGAGAGCATCGATTCACACAACGGCACCTTCTCGACTTGAAAACGCTCAGGCCTAGCCTTCCATTGAGTGATACGGCGCTCGCCGGCGGCCTTCCGCGCTACCGCAGTTCGCAAGCTACGGGCAAACCTCACCTTGTTCGGATTAGGGAAGAGTAATCCAAGCGCTCGGCTCTGCCACGCTTCAGGCGGAGAACTAGAGCAAATCCAGTTTCTTCTCGGACACATGTCAGTGCAAACCACGGAACGATATTATGTGCAGAAGGTAGATATGTGCAGCGGGTACCCTAAGTCGCCAATTGTCAACGCGCGTCCTTGGCGCGACTCAGCATAATATCCTCGGTTGGTTGGCAAATCTCGACTCAGCTGCTATGCGCGGATCTCCCACGAAGAGTTACAAAGTCGCTTCCATGATCCCTTGCTGCAGCTCATCGGCTCAATTTCGCCGAGTGCGCCAGCGGCAAGTCGCTGCAGTGGCCAGTTCCGCAAAACCAAGAAACGAATTGCTCCATGGCGGACCTCCTTTCTAAAAGCGGCAGCTTCCGTGGCCGCCAGGAGGTGCATCATGAAATCTTATGTGCTCTGATCCACGAGAAATGATCGCACTGACAGGCACTTACCGAAGCCACTCCGCTGCGCAAAATAGACCGGGTTGGTCTCGACCGATTCGTGACCCAGCCAGAGTGCATTGAGCGCACGATCCACCCCTGCCTGCAGCAGTTCCCTTGCGGCTGAGTGTCGAAGCACATGGGGGCACTTCCGAGTTGCACCGTGCTTCCCGGAACTGGCACCACGCCCAGAGGTGTTGTTGGGCCTCATCATTGAGGAGGTCAGAAATTGCGCAAGAGAAAATCTCTCGCGTTCCCCAGCACTTTCTCTCGCATCGCGGGATCGGGTAGCATACGCGCAATTTCAGTTGCCCCGATCATCGTTGAAAAAATCGCAAAAAAAGCGCGTTCTTTATCGACTGTTCGCCGGCCCGGCATGAACGGCAGCATTTGGCTTTTGTAGCTCACAAGCTCCGCGACGATCTTAGGCTTCATCCTCTTATCTGCCCGCGCTAATTCGGGCGCAAGTGCCGCCAGGGGGCAGCCGTGCTCGGGATGTTCGCACATTTCCGGCCGTAGGTAGGTTTTCACAATTGCCTTCCACGCTTCGCCAGCGGGCGCCTGTTCAGCGGCCCGAACTAAGGTTTCCTCGATTTCCCGGAAAGCTTCGCTCAGTGATTCAACGAGCAGCTCGTCCTTGCTCTCGAAATGCTTGTAAAAGCCTCCGTGGGTGAGCCCGGTGTCGCGCATAACAGCACCAACCGCCGCGCCCTTCAAGCCTTCGGTGCGGACGCGCCGCGAGGCGTCTTTCACGATCTTCCGATGAATCTCGGTTTTATGTTCGGGCCTGTAACGCATGACTAGGTAGGATGCTGCGGAACATCCTAAGGTGCAAACCCAAAAGCCACAAGGGACTGGGGATAAAAAAGTCGAATCCATAGGATGAGACATATCATCCTATCGGCAGAAAGGAAAAATCACATGTCTCATCCAATCTTGGTTACCGGCGCAGCGGGGGGAACGCAAGGGTCGACCGGACGACGGGTCGCGAGCCTTTTGATGGAACAAGGCATTCCGGTTCGCGCTTTAGTTCATAAGCTCGATGCCAGGTCCGATGACCTCCGTAAGCAAGGTGCGGAGGTGGTCGAAGGCGACCTCCTAAATCCAGCTTCAGTCCAGGCCGCCATGCGGAATATTAAGCGCGCTTACTTCACATATCCGGTGGCCGACGGGCTGCTTGAGGCAGCCGTAATGTTCGCCTCAGCCGCTCGCGATGCGGGCCTGGAGTTGGTAGTGAACAATTCGCAGTTTCAGGGCAGGCCTGGTGATCCCGCCTTCCGCGATCTACAACATGCTCCCAGCTTCCGCAATTTGCAGCACCGGCTGGCCGATCGCATCTTCGACTGGGCGCGGGTGGGAGCGGTTCATCTCCAGGCGCCGCCCTATTATGAAAACGTTCGCGCCCTGGTCAGCCGGAGCGTCGCCGAAAAAAGCACCGTATTCCTCCCGTGGGGCGCGGATACGACCGTCATTCCACTTGTCGGCGCCGAAGACGTATCCCGTGTTGCCGCAAGCCTGCTGGCTAATCCCGATGCCCCGTCGCAAAGCGCGTACGCTCTGGTCAGCGAAACGCCCACAGTGAGAGAGATGACCGAAGCTCTCGGGAGAGCAATCGGCCGGCCGATTCAATACCTAGAAATCACGGACGAGCAGTGGGCCAATGCAGTGAAGGAGCGGATCAACCCTCACGCCCTCGATCACCTGACACATCTTTGGCAATACTTCCGGAGAGGTGAGGAAACCTACCAGGCTACCGATGCGATCCGCGCAGTGACCGGACGAGATCCGCAGACATTGGAAGAGTTTTGCAGGGCGAATGCCAAAGCCATCGGCACTGGACAGCACTGAGGCCCGCTGACAACCCTTAGAAGGAGATGATCATGACCAAGCCAAGAATTATCGTGACCGGAGCGACCGGGAAAACGGGCAGCGTTGTCGTTGCCGAACTGCTGAAAGCCGGCTATCCCGTCCGCGCCATGGTGCACCGAGAAGATGGCCGCAGCGCGCGGTTGAAAGCGCAGGGGGCCGAAATCGCGGTCGCCGATATGAGCGACGTCGAGCGCGTCGCCGATGCGCTGAAGGACGTTCACCGCGCCTATTATTGTCCGCCTTACGATCCGTACATGATCCAAGGAGCGGTCGCCTTCGCGGTCGCAGCCGCGGATGCGCGGCTCGAACACATCGTCGGGCTGACCCAGTGGCTGGCGAGTCCTTCGCATCCCTCGCTCTTGACCCGCCAGAGCTGGCTGGTCGATCGGCTGTTGTCGATGACGTCCGGTGTTGCACACACGATCGTCAACCCGGGCTTCTTTGCTGACACCTACCTGACGACTATTGGCCTGGCGGCGCATCTCGGCATTTTTCCCTGGATGTACGGCAATAGCCGTAACGCGCCACCTTCGAACGAAGACATCGCCCGAGTCGCCGTCGCGGCGCTGATGGATCCGGCTCGGCACGCCGGGAAGAGCTACCGCCCTACTGGACCGGAACTCCTCGGCGCCGAGGACATGGCGAAGGCGATCGGCCGGGCCGTCGGGCGATCGGTCAGGGTTGTGCCGACGCCGGCCTGGCTATTCATGAAGACCGCCCGGATGGGCGGTATGCCAATCGATCTGATGAGCAACGTGCGCTACTACATCGACGATCAAAAGCGCGGCGCTTTCGAACCGGGCGCACCAACCACCGACGTGTTCGACGTGACAGGCCGCCCCCCAGAGGACTTCGAGACGATCGCTCGTCGTTATGCGGCTCTGCCGGGTAACCGGCGGACTTTCGTCAACTGGCTTCGCCTCTGCGTGCAGTTCATGATCGCCCCGCTCAGCCCTGGCTTCAATTTTGGCCGGTACGACCGTGAACTCCGGCGTCCGTTCCCCTCGGAGCCGCAGTTCGCGCCCGAGTCCGAGGTCTGGCGGCGCGAGCACGACATCGCCGAGCCTGCCAAGCCGGCAGCTTCAGCCCACGACAAGGCCCCTTCTGCCACCAGCCGCGGTCAATGGCTGGAATCCCGATAAGGAGATATTCATGCTGTCGCAACTCGGTTTTTTCGTCAACATCGCGTTCAGTTTCATCGCGTGGTGGATTGTCACTGCCCGATACATCTGGCCGCAACTCCGCCTCAGGCAACGGGCCGAAGCGTTGCAGCCTCTACTCATCCTGCATAGCTTCCGCTTCATCGGGTTGGCATTTCTGGTCCCAGGTGTCGTCTCCCCCGATTTGCCTTCTTCCTTTGCGCATTCCGCGGCCTATGGAGACATCATTGCGGCAATACTCGCATTGCTCTCGCTGCTCTTGCTGCCACGTAGAACTGGTGTTCTCATCGCATGGATCTTCAATCTCTGGGGCTCAGCCGATCTCCTGAATGCTTTCTACCAAGCCAATCACGTTGGGCTCCAGCCGGGGCAGCTGGGAGCCGCGTATTTCATCCCGACGCTGGCGGTGCCACTACTGCTGGTCACGCACGCGCTCGGCTTCCGGATGCTTCTACAACATCAAAATGACTCCGCAGTGCGGGAGAGCCACCCAGCATAATAGCGAGGCTTCGCCTCAGACCGACAAAAATATAGCGGTGAACAAAATACCAACAAAACTTGACTCATTTGCATCAAGTTTCTTACTTCAAGACATCTAGGACTTCTGTCCCGTCGCGATTTCACTTGCCACTAGGGGTCTTGTTGACGCCGGATTCCGCTTGGAGATCCGCCAAACTGCGACCAGAATTGCAAAAGCAAACCGCAGGAACCTTCCAACGGGGTTCTTTTTTTGCTTTTACCGGATTGCCCTCCAGCCACGCGGGATTCTCGCCCGCGAAGGCAATTATCGATGTTGTAAGCGGATGGATTCGGGCCTCGTAACCTCCGTCCCTACCGTTGCGCACACTCGAACCGCGGAAGCCGAACGCATTAACGCATGGCTTGACGATTCCCAGTCGCAATTTGGCATTTCCAAGATTCTATCTCGCAGGACGAAAGCAAATGTCACTACGAGCCATAAGGATGAGACCCGGATCAGCTGCATCCTGTGCCTTATAGAATGCTTGGGAGAGAGCTTCACCGTAAGAGAGGGCTTGATAGAACACTTTGGCCCAGTCCAATGCTGCGCGAGGAGCAATCGCCTGATGGCCGGCAATCACGTTCGTGAACCGCGCCAGCTGTTCACCGAAACGCAGAGAATCGCAGGTAATAATGACGACAAGTGAGGCGCCACACTGTTTGATCATTCCCTCGACGGCTTCGATCCGAAGGAACTCCATTTCACCGGCACCTGACGGCGGATCAAATAACATCCGCTGGTTCTCCTTGTCGACAAAGAGCCCAAGATGGACCATATCCCATGACCTACCGGGAGCAAAGTAGTCATGGAAGTGATCAGCGGTTACGCCCCGTTCACTTGTAACCTTATTTTCTGAGAAAAACCGATGGATGTACTCGATGTCCTTTTCGAAGCGTGCCTGCGCGTATTGTTTTGAGGCGAGACAAAGAGCTTGCCTCATCAGGACCTGGTGGACTGGACCGTCACTGCGAGGGCCGAGCATATTGGTCTGGCGACAGATCTTCGAGCGGGCCTCGTCAAGAGAAAGCCAGTATTTTGGCGTCATCTCTCAAGTCCGGCTCGTCAAATTCTAGGTGCAGGATCCCGTCCAGATCACTCAGGGTGTAAGGCGCTTTTGAGCCCCGTGGGCTTAGCCATAAGGCTCGGCCGCGACCGATTCTTCCCATCAAGAGACCGAGTTCGAAGATCACATTATCCCGGGGGGTGAGATATTCTGACCCGCGAATGATCGAGGAATCGTCTGGCCCGAACACAAGTAAGGCGAAATCGTATACGTTCCCGACCTTAATCATTCCATCAAGTGTAGCTTCACCGAGGGCGAATTCCGGCGCCTCATCCCACACTGTTGCATCTGCACAGTCGGCGAGTGATTGCTTGAGCGCCCGCGCTACCGGGAGTCTCTCTGTCGATGAACCAATGAAAAACCTAGGTTTCGCCACCATAGCTTAAGAACACGCGCAACGATCGAAGCTCGGTGATGTACTCGTCATGGCTGACTTTGCTGGGAAGCCTTCCCCACCCTGAACGATAGGACGGAGGACGGGGCACGTCAATACACCCGTGGAGCGAATGGTCTAAAGCCCAGAGCATGTGACTCCAAATATCTCCTGAGGCGAAGCTCGAATGCCGATAGAAACCGGAGATAGCCCGGCGAGAAGAATCCTTTAATATAAGAAGAGGCCGATAGCGGTTTAGCGTGTCGCTGGCAGCCTGGCACAATTTCTAGTTCAATGGACAGAAGAACATTCCTAAAACGATCAGCAACGGCGGCGCTGGGTCCGTTGTGGGGGAGCGAGCTGTGGGGAGCCGCAAAGAATCTTGCGCGCGATGCGGGAACTGCGGACCCGCGGAATGCGCCGCGCGTTGGTGCGAGGATTCGGCGGCGGCGGCCATCGGATGCAAATTGGCCTTCGCAGGCAGCGTGGAAGCGTCTGAATGATGACGTCGACGGGAATTTGATTCCCGTGGAATCTCCGATCGAGGCTTGCGTCAAAGACACGCGAAGCGCGGGCTGCCAGAATCTGTTCAACAATATTCACAACCCCTATTACATCGGAGATCAGCCGGGCTTGACGCAAACGTCGGGATGGGTGGACGCGTGGGTGAGCAAGCCCAGCGTCTACGTCGTGGCGGCACGCAATGCAAATCACATCGCATCGGCGGTGAACTTCGCACGGCAAAATGATTTGCGGCTGGTGGTGAAGGGCGGAGGGCATAGTTATCAGGGAACCTCAAACGCGGCGGATTCGCTGCTGGTGTGGACGCGGCGCATGCACGACATCGCCGTGCATGAAACATTTATTCCACAAGGATGCAAGGGCAGGCATGCCCCACAACGCGCAGTGACGCTGGGCTCGGGTGCGATTTGGATGCAAGCGTACGACGTGGTGACGACAAAAGGCGGTGCTTATGTGCAAGGTGGCGGCTGCACTACGGTCGGCGTGGCGGGCCTGATTCAGAGCGGAGGTTTCGGAAGTTTTTCGAAGCATTACGGAACCGCGGCGGCGGGATTGTTGGAGGCGGAAGTAATAACCGCAGACGGGAAAGTGCGCGTTGCCAATGCGTGTACGAACCCGGATTTGTTTTGGGCGCTGAAGGGCGGCGGAGGAGGAACATTCGGCGCAGTAAGCAAAGTGACGCTGCGCGTACGGGAACTGCCGGAATTTTGGGGGGCGGCGATCCTTACGGTAAAGGCCGCCTCGGATGACGCGTTTCGGCGTTTGCTGCGGTACTTCGTCGACTTCTATCGAGAGCATCTCTTCAACGATCACTGGGGCGAGCATGCGCGCGTTGCGAGCGACAATGTGCTCGATTTGTTGATGGTGTGCCATGACTTGAGTACCGAAGAGGTAAAAAAGATATGGCAGCCCTTTCTGGATTGGGTGGCGCGCTCGCCGGGCGCTTACACAATCGAAGGACATCCGATTCTGGGCAGTATGCCGGCTCGGCATTGGTGGGACGTGGAGTGGAGGAAGCAGAACCATCAAGCAGTTTTTAATTTGGACCAGCGACCGGGAGCGAGTTCGAACAACGCGTGGTGGACGGGAGACGCTGGGCAGGTGGCGTGGTTCCTTTACGGATACGAATCGTTGTGGATGCCAGCGTCCCTGCTCGAAGATGATTCGCGGGAGCGGCTCGCGCAGGCGCTCTTTGCCGCTGCGCGTCACAAAGACATCGAGTTGCATTTCAACAAAGGGCTGGCGGGAGGGTCGCGCGAGGCAATTGAGGCGACCCGCGATACGGCGACGAACCCCGCAGTGCTGAATGGGTTTGCGCTGGCCATCGTAGGCGACGCAGGCGGCGGATATCCCGGCGTGCGCGGCCATGAGCCGGATGTTGAGGCCGGACGAAAATCTCGGCAACAGATCCGCAAGTGCGTAAATGAGTTACGCGCGATCGTGCCGGATGACGGAGCGTACGTTTCGGAGAGCAATTTTTTTCAGGAGAACTGGCAGCAAGCGTATTGGGGAAGCAATTACGCACGGCTGGCGTCGGTGAAAAGGAAATATGATCCGGCAGGACTGTTTTTTGTGCATAACGGCGTGGGCTCGGAAGAGTGGAGCGAGGACGGGTTTGTGAGGAAAGCTAGCAGCTAATAGTTCCCGGTTTGCGCGCCTCGCGGTTGAGGCATTCCTACCGCTGCTCCCATCCGATAAGATCTCCCGAACGGAACTCCAGGTAGCGAAGATCCTGTATTTGTCTTAAGGAGTGTTGACGAGTTAGCTGCAATAATGCGGGCTTTCTGCACATCGCGTTCTACGCCAGCGATGGCTTCACTTGCTGCGGGCTCGGCTGATTACTCGGGACTGGCCGTTGCCGGGTGGCAAGCCACTCTGCGACGATCCACGCAGCTCCTATCGCTGTCAGGTTATAGGCGTTGGCGCCCCAGGACGCATGGTCGCGGGGAGAAGAAAAGATCAGAGGCGCCAATGCCAGCGCACTGAAGACGAGCAGCATCAGCCCAAAAAGTCTGGCCGCCAATACGTCGAGCACCCCCGAAACGATGGCCACTCCCGCAAGGACGAATGCGATTCCGGTGAGCACCGCCCAGAAGGTTCTGCCGAACGGCATCCATTTGGGGATCATTGGAACCACCGTCCAGACGGCAGTCAGGTGCGCGAGGCCAAAATCGATCGAACAAAGCCCGAACGTCCAACGAACGAACCTGGCCGCTCGCTGCCAAACTGAATCTCGTCCTGACAGCGATTTCCAGACAATCACTGCCGCGAGGAAAAGAATGATTTCCTGGCAGACATCGCCGAGAACACCGAAGTAGACATAGGCTCGATGTCCGTGGACGTGGGGCCCCCAGTAGAAGCGGGGCAATGGAAACAGCACAAAGATGCCGTACAGGATAGTCAGCGATGCCGCGGCTGAGCGCCTGCTCCGGCGCCACAGCAGAGCTCCGCCCGCGACCACCAGCCAAATGGCGGCAATGTATGCAGAGATCTTGGCACCGGGAATGTGATCACCCCAAGCCTGAAGCGGCTGATCGGAGGGATCGAACTCACCCCAGACGAGGTCCGTCATGCCATAAGCGACTGCTGCGATGCCATATACGTAAACGCCGATTTTCATAGTCGTTCTGCCTGGCGTTGCAACGCAGCAATCTTAGGCCAGTTCGTGGTTCGGCGGTAATTACCGGCCAATCTCCTGAATCACGCCTATAGGAACTGCAAAGACAAGTGCATGGTTCGAGGGGAGACCTTCTCTCGAGAAGAAGGGTCTGCGGTTCAACG
>DATNKA010000238.1:0-7063 GCA_035603655.1 Candidatus Acidiferrales bacterium
GCCCGAGTTTATCGCGCGCCGCAGGTCAAATTTTGCCTATCTGCGAAGCAAGCTCGAGCCGCTGCAGGACCTGCTGGTTCTTCCGGAAGCGACGAAGGGAGGGGACCCCAGTTGGTTCGGTTTTCCCATCGGCATCCGGAAAGACGCACCTATCCGTCGCCTCGAGTTGACGCGAGCGCTTGAGGCCAAAAAGATTGGCACTCGGCTCCTGTTCGGCGGGAACTTGACTCGCCAACCGGCATATGAGGGCCGCGAGTATCGCGTGATTGGAAGTTTGCCGAACACCGACTATGTGATGAATCATGTGTTCTGGATCGGCGTGTATCCAGGGCTGACCAAGGAAATGCTAGACTTTGTCGCAGCGACGATCTTCGAATTCGCTTCTACTGCGAGATCAGTTTCGGTACGTTCGTGACACGCATTCCATTGCAATCCTGATGAAGCTCTCCGATTACATCTTTTGCCAACTGCGGGAATGGGGCGCCCGCCACGTGTTCCTCATCACTGGCGGCGGTGCTATGCACCTGAATGATTCCATCGGTACTAGTGGTCTTCATTACATCTGCACCCATCATGAGCAGGCAGCTGCAATGGCTGCCGAAGGCTACGCCCGGATCACGCGTAAACCCGGAATCCTGAACGTGACAACGGGGCCGGGCAGCATCAATGCATTGAATGGCGTCTTCGGTGCGTGGACAGACTCGATTCCCATGCTGATCCTTTCTGGGCAAGTCAAGCGGGAAACCTGCATGGCGACCTATGGTCTCACCGACCTGCGCCAGTTGGGGGACCAGGAGGTCGATATCGTCCGCATGGTGAAAGGAATCACGAAGTATGCAGTCCTCGTAACGGAACCGGAATCGATCTCCTATCACCTGGAGCGGGCGTGGCACCTCGCGCAGAGCGGGCGTCCTGGGCCGTGCTGGCTCGATATACCAGTCGACGTGCAATCGGCGCCAACCGAACCCGGACGGCTTCGCCACTACGATCCTGCGGAAGATGCGGTAGAGGTTGATCGCGAATCTGTGACCGCTCAGGTCAGAGATGTTCTGGCACGCATTCGCCAGGCCGAACGTCCGGTCATCCTTGCTGGCAGCGGTGTTCGGCACGGTGGCGCTCTCAAAGAATTCGAACAGGTAATCCGCGCTTTGCGCGTTCCGGTTGTGACCGCATGGACGCACGACCTGATCGCCAGCGATGATGAACTTTTCTGCGGCCGGCCCGGCACCATCGGTGAGCGCGCCGGTAACTTCACAGTGCAGAACTCAGACCTCTTGCTAGTCCTGGGTTCCCGGCTCAACATTCGCCAGACCAGCTATAACTGGAATTCTTTCGCTCGGTTCGCGACGAGAATCCAGGTGGATGTGGATCCAGCCGAGTTGCGGAAGCCCCTACATCACCCCAGTATTCCTATTTGCTGCGACGTGAAGCTTTTCCTGGCCGAAATGGCGAGCCAACTTGGAGACGGCGATCGTTCCGATTTGAGACATGAAAAATGGCTCAACCATGCCCGCCAATGGAAGGAGAAGTACCCAGTAGTGCAGCCTCGTCAGCGTGTCTCAGGCCCGCCGCTGAATCCTTATGATTTTATTGACAAGCTCTTTGAGATGCTTGGGCCGGAAGACGCCGTAGTCTGCGGCAACGCAACCGCCTGCATCGTTCCCTATCAGGCAGGCAAGTTGAAGAAAGGGGAACGTCTGATCTCGAATTCCGGCTCTGCTTCGATGGGATACGATCTGCCAGCGGCTATCGGCGTATCCGTCGCCAAAGGTGGACGCACGATCTGCATTGCAGGTGAGGGCTCGCTGCAGATGAATGTGCAGGAATTGCAGACCCTGGTGGGCTATAGGTTGCCGGTCAAGCTTTTCGTCCTGAATAACGGCGGGTATCTTTCAATCCGCCAGACGCAGACTGGTTTTTTTCAGGGCCGCAAGATCGGTGAGAGCCCCGAAAGTGGTGTGACCTTTCCGAAAATGAAGCGGATCGGAGAGGCCTACGGGATTCCTTCCTTCACTATCGAAAGTGTCTCCGACCTCGATCTCGTCCGCCGGGAATTAGAGACCGACGGACCCACTTTATTTGATGTTTCCCTCGATCCTTCTCAGGAATTCGAGCCCCGCCTGCGCTCGCGAATTCTGGCTGACGGCAAAATTCTCACGCCGAATCTCGAAGACATGTACCCATTCCTCACTCCTGAGGAGTTAGCGGCGAACATGCTGGTAGGAGATCCCAAATGAACGGCTCGCTGCCCTCCTACCTCCTGTTTGACCTGGATGGCACGCTGCTGGATTCCCTGCCAGGAATTGCTTTTTCCGTGCGAGAGGCCTGCCGGAAGGTTGGATTCCCGGAGCCGAAGATTAATCTGCGGAGCCTTCTCGGACCGCCCATCAGGATTATCCTTTCGCAGGCGGTGGGGACTGACGATCCAGCGCTGGTGAACCAGTTGGAGCAAGCTTTTCGGACCAGCTACGACACCGAGGGATGGCGCAAGACTTTATGCTTTGACGGCGTACCGCATACGCTGGTAATGATGAAGGCGGGTGGACACCGGCTTTTCGTAGTATCGAACAAGCCTCGGCACATCTCGCTGAAAATTCTGGAACGAGAAGGATTGTTGCCGCTTTTTGAGCGGATCTACACTCGGGACTCGCGCACGCCTGCGTGTACAAAGCAGGAGATGCTGCATGGGTTCCTCAGCGAGTATGGCGTTTCCGCGTCCGACTGCTTAATGGTGGGCGATACAATGGAGGATGCCGCAGCGGCAGCAGCCGTCGGAATCGGGTTCGTTTATATGACGCACGGCTATGGGGAATTGGCGCAGTCGCCCTCCGTCCCCATTGCGTACAAGCTGGATAGGTTTTCGCAATTCTTGCAATTGATGACACAGGAGCCCGTTCGTGATTGACAAGGATATTTTTGAGGAGTTGTTCGTGCTTGAGTTGGCCAACAACCATCTCGGCAGTCTGGAACGTGGACTGAAGATCGTCGCGGAATTTGCGCAAGTGGTTCGATTCAACAACGTTCGAGCGACCATCAAGCTGCAATTCCGCGACGTCGACTCGTTCATTCACAGGGATTTCGTCGATCGTAAGGACCTCCGGTATGTCAAGAAAACGCTCGAGACTCGACTCACAGACGAAGATCTTGCCACTCTCGTTCGGGCGATTCGCCAGGCAGGATTCACGGCGACAGCTACTCCCTTCGACGAACGCTCCGTCGATCTCTGCGTGGAACTTGGCATCCCGATCATTAAGCTCGCAAGCTCCGATTTAAACGACTGGGTTCTGATTGAAAAAATCGCAAGAACGAAGAAGCCGGTGGTTGTCTCGACTGGCGGGTCGTCCCTCAAGGACGTGGACGACATCGTTACGTTTTTTGCCAATCGAAATATCCCACTCGGCATCAATCATTGCGTTTCTCTTTATCCGACGGAAGATTCCGAACTGGAGCTTAATCAGATCGATTTTCTCTGCAACCGGTATCCTGAAAATACCATCGGATTTTCTTCTCATGAATATTCGAACTGGTCTAATTCGATGCTCATCGCCTATGCCAAGGGCGCCAGGATGTTTGAACGACATATCGATATCCAGACGGATGGCTTGAAAGTATCGCCCTACTGTAGCCTTCCACATCAGGTGGACGAATGGTTCAGGGCGTTCCATAAGGCGAAGGAAATGTGCGGCGCTCCGGGGACGCAGAAACGCATCCCCCCGAAGAAAGAGATCGAATATCTCGACGCATTAGTCCGCGGTGTTTATGCGAAGGCCGACCTGCCGGAGGGCCATTGCCTGATGGATGATGATGTGTACCTGGCAATTCCACTGCAGAAAGGGCAGCTTTCCTGCCGCGAACTGATGAGAGGGGAGATGCTTCTGAAACGCGTACGGAAAGATGCCCCTATCAAGATTGACGACATCGAGAGTCCCTATTCGCAAATTCCCTCCCTCAAGAAAACAATCTACCAGCGCGGACTTGACGTCGAGAACGGCTCCGGTAAGCAGTGATCCCAGCCACTCGGGAGATCAGAGTCCCGTGTCGCCGTACCGTTCCTCCCTATGAACAGACTGGCTTCAGACCTTGAGTTAATCGCCGCCAACACTCAGGAATTGTGGGACGAACTGCGCGGTGAGCGTCTCTTCATAACCGGCGGTACTGGTTTTTTCGGCTGCTGGCTGGTTGAGAGCTTTTGTTTTGTGAACCGTCTACTCGGCCTCGGGGCTAAGGCCGCCATACTGACGCGTAACCCGGGAGCATTCGCCCAAAAATGTCCGCATCTGGCATCGGACAGCGCCGTAACCCTCCATGCCGGCGACGTACGCAGCTTCCTATTTCCCGAGGGAGAATACACATATGTCATCCACGCGGCCACCGAGGCCAGCGCGAAGCAGGCTGCGGAAGCCCCTCTTGAGATGCTCTCGACCATTATCGCAGGCACTGAGCGCACTCTCGAGTTTGCGAGCAGGCATGGCGCAAAAAAGTTTCTCCTGACGAGTTCCGGCGCGGTCTACGGGGAACAACCCGCCGCTGTGACGCATATCCCAGAAAGCTACACCGGAGCGCCCGATCCAGTGGATCCGGCTAACGTCTACGCAGAAGGCAAACGGACCGCCGAACTCCTTTGTGGGCTTTATCAGAAGACTGGGAGCCTCGATTGCAAAATTGCACGCTGCTGGGCTTTCTGCGGTCCGTATCTTCCCCTCGACCAGCACTTTGCCATCGGCAACTTCATCGGGGACGTTCTCGCAGGCAGGCCAATTCAGATTAAGGGCGACGGTTCCCCGAGAAGATCTTATTTGTATGCTGCTGACCTGGCGGTGTGGCTCTGGACAATTTTGTTTCGGGCACCGGCACTCGTGCCTTTCAATGTGGGGTCAGCGCATGACGTGAGTATTTTGGAGTTGGCGCAAACGGTCGCTATGACTCTCGACCCGCAAACGGAAATTCGTGTCGCCCGACAAGTTGTTGCCGGGGCCACCCCGCCCCGGTACGTTCCGTGCATTGATCGTGCCCAACAAGTGCTGGGGCTACGCCAGATCATCGGACTGGAGGAATGCATCCGCAGAACTGCCAAATGGTATGCGAAGTGAAACGCTCTCGCTTAGAACGCGGGTGCCTTTACATCTCCGCATCGGCGATCAGAGTGACATAGCTCAACCGGAGAAGATTGGCGCACGGGACTCAGTCGCCGCCCTGAGGACTGGTGACGGCTGCTATGCCACTGCGCCCTGAATCCTGCAGGGGCGCCTCGATTTTCTTGTGCTGGCTGCCGCGCAACAAATACTTCGACAGCGTGACGAAGCCCTTCACATTGCGCTGCAATTCGCGGCGATCTTTTAGTGACTGCTTCAGTTTGTAGAAAAGATAAGAAGGACTAAGATAGAAACTTCGCCGCGCGCGGTCGCAGAAGCTGACCAGCTGCTCGTGAGTGATGTTGGGCAAAGTGACGACGCTGTTGTGGAGTCCGTCTTTGGTTAACCACGCGCTCCAATCTTCGATCTGAATGTAACCCCGCCTCTTGGCTTCCTCGTACGCCGTTGTACCCGGGTACACCATGATGGGGAAGAACTGGGCCGTATCGGGTTGGAGCTTCCTGGCGAAGCTGAGCGTCTTTTCCATGCTAGCTGGTGTCTCGTTCAGGTTGCCGACCATGAAGCAGCCATGCACCATGATGCCCGAATCCCGGCAGCGGCGGACAAAGCGATGCGCCTCTTCGTGATACTTCGCGTCGCGGCGGTCATCGTTGTTCTTCTTCATGCCATTAATGACTTCCACGTCGCCACTCTCGAACCCCACGCAGAATAGCCGAGCCCCGGCCTTGTGCAAGGTTGACAGCAGTTCACCCTCGGCACCGATGTCGGCGCGGCAGTTGGCGTCGAACGGCAGCCGGTTGCCGCGGCGGATCAGTTCGTTCGCCAATTCCAGGGTGCGCGGCTTGCTGATGATGAAAGTATCGTCTTCGAGCATCGCGGTCTTGATTTCAGGCATTTCGCGGGAGACGAAATCGAACTCATCGGCCACGTTTCCCACCGAGCGGTAGCGCATGGTGTGTCCACTGAAAGTCTGTGGATAAACACAGAAGGAACAGTGATATGGGCATCCACGGCTGGTATCAAAGACCACCAGGGGCCACAGCGAGTGGCCATAGAAGTAATCCGGTGTATGCAGAAATCGTTTATAAACCTCTGAAACGAAAGGCAGCTCATCGAGATTCTTAATGGCTTCGCGCGGCTTGTTGCTGACGATCACCCCCGTCCTGCTATGGCGCCATACCAAGCCATCGACCGCGGAAAGATCTGCGCCGCAGGCTTTCGCCTCCAGCCAGTCGCGCACCGTGTATTCGTACTCGCGTATGGCCACCGCCTCCAGTGCGGCCGACATTGCGAGCGTCTCCTTGGGTAGTGAGGACACGTGCCGTCCGACCAGCAGTACGTGCAAAGAGGGGTTCGCCGCGACCAGAGATTCGATGACGCTGACGTCATTCAGAATACTGGGGGTGGAGGTGTCGCAGACCACAGCCTCAATATTTTTTGCCCGGATACGGTCGATGACCCCCTGCACCGTGCAAGCGGCAGCGGGAGCATCGACTAGATCTACGTCATGCCCGTTTTTGATGGCGACCCCGGCGGCGTGAGCCAGCCACTTGGGGTAATAGAGAGTTCCACTCTTGGTAACGCCAGGACTACGTTGCTCGCGAGAAAAACGCGGGTGAAAGGGTGGATTCAAAAACAGAACACGCATCCCTAAAGTATATCTTAACCGGATCAGACTTACTGCAAATCCCGGCACCGCATCTGTCTATCTTGGTTACCTTTGGGGTATGGACCTTGGGAACGAAAGCGCCGCACGTGATCAGCCACGTGGACCAGGCGGAGTTTGAGAGCCGAGATTCCGGCCTCATGGCGTATCTTGCTTTGCCTTCCAATGTTGCTGGATAGCGTCCAGCCGCCGCCGGTTCTCAGGTTGCTCAAAGGTCCTCTTCAGGCCTCGGCGCACGATGACCCAAAACGCGGCGACAAAAAAGGAAAGAATGGTCGCTCCGATGACAATCAGGGTCCGGTGT
>DATNKA010000239.1:0-10990 GCA_035603655.1 Candidatus Acidiferrales bacterium
CGCACTCGGAAACGGGGACGGCACTTTTCAGACGCCGGTTTTTTATGCAAGTACGCTTCAGAACCTCAGCTTCGGCAACCCGTACCCGGCTTTTATTCAGGCTGCTGATATCGACGGAGACGGGAAATTGGACCTGGTCTATACCAATTACTCATACGGCACTGTGGGCGTGCTCTTTGGTTCGGGGAATGGCCTGTTCTACGATCCGGTCGAGTATGCCTCGGGCGGTAATGCCTGGGGTCTGGTTGTAGCTGACGTGAACCAGGACGGAGCTCCAGACGTTGTCACCGCCGATGACGACTTCTCCGGCCTGACGGTCCTCCTTAACAACAACGGAAGCTCGACAGTGGCGAACTATACCGTGTCGACTGCGGCGTCAACTGCAAACGTGACGGCGGGATCGAGCGCTACGTTCACTCTCACGGTTACTCCCAGCAACCACTATAACGGAACAGTAACGTTTACTTGCGGCTCGTTGCCTTCACTCGCGACCTGCACCTTCAACCCGACATCGGTCACGCTGAACGGGGATTCGCCCGTCACGGTCCAGATGACGATTACCACCGCTGCCGTCTCCGCTTCTCTCGAAGGTCCTGGGCACCGGGGTTCATCCATCCTGCTGGCCAGCCTCAGCACCATGGGCATATTCGGCATGATGTTGGCAGGTAGTCTAAAAAAGCGCAGCCGCTGGACGGGAATCATACTCGGGATGCTCATCCTGACTATGGCGTTCTCTCTCGTAGGCTGCGGGGGCAGCGGATCAGGCTCGACCAGTCCCGTGAAGGCGGCTACGACCACGACTGTGAGCTCTTCGCAGAACTCGGTCATGGTCGGTCAGTCGATCACATTTACCGGCCGGGTAGTTGGCAGCTCTGGTTCGCCGACCGGGACCGTAACGTTTCAGGATGGCTCAACCAAGCTGGGAATCGGAACACTCAGCGGCGGAGGCGCGACTTTCCAAACGCAAAGCTTGGCTGCTGGGATCCATAACATCACCGCGACCTATAGCGGCGACTCCAACTTCAACGCCAGCGCGTCGTCAGCGCTGAGCCAGACCGTGGATCATCCGGGTACACCGACCGGCGCCTACACGATCACGGTCAACGCAACTGGCACCGCGGGCACGAATAGGGGCAACACCTCTGCTCACCCGTTCAACGTCACCGTCACCGTGCAGTAGTCCGCCGCACGGATCCAACCAGATAGCGACCGGGGAACCCACCCGGTCGCTTTTACTTTTTTGTTCAAAATGCAGAAAATGACCATGCCATGGCTTGCGATATGGTTCTTCGGGTTCGTGGCAAGCATTCATGGAACGGTTTGGCTGAGGATGGGACGGTGGCGGCGGTTTGTGCGTCTTGGCCCGCAGCAATTGTTATCGACTATTTTTCGCGGAGCAGCACCACATCGGAGTTGTTTTGGGCGCGCGCGACGGCGAGAATCTTCCCATCTGGCGACCATTGAAATTCGGCGATATGTTCAGAAATGAAGTTCGTGATCTGGTGTCCGGGCGAGCCGTCGAGCGGCTGCACAAAAATGTTGTCCACCCCTTGATCGCGAACGATGTAGACCACGGATTTTCCGTCAGGAGTGAATGTCATAGCGTTGGTGAAGCCAGTCCCGCCTCCTGTAGCCATCCGTGGATCGGGTTGGAGCAAGACAGGAGAGGACTGCGAGCTTGAGTCCAAGGCTACCAGCGCCAATTTGCTCACAGCCCCTTGTGGGTTGTCCGGGGCGTTTACGTCCGCATTGAAAATCAGCCGCTTTCCGTCGGACGAAACAGCTTCGCCAACACCAAATCCATACATGCCGTGAACGTCGCTCGCCGGCACAGGCTCCGGCTTTCCGCCCTCAAGGGGCACTCTCATGGAATAGTGCGGGCCGGCAGCGTCGTAGTAGTAGAGCCATTTTTGATCCTGGGAGCACACTGGATAACGATCAAAAATTCCGTTGGTGAGTTGCTTCGGGTTCGACCCGTCAACGTTGGTTCGCCAGATATGAACCTGGTTCGTGCCACCGTGAAAAGCCCAGGCAAGAACGATGTAGCGATCGCCGCAGCGCGCGATGTCGGCGATCCAGGAGTTGGCATCGTTGAGGATTGTGGATTGCTGCCCGCCATCGGGGTTCATCCGTCGCACGCTCTGTCCGTCGGAAACGAGCAGCTGGCCGTCGGCTGTCCAGGCCACAGACTGGACATCTTGGGCTTGCGTTGAGGGTTGGACAATCGTATTCCCCTGAGCTCCGGCGCCGGGAAGCAGACTAAGACTGCTCGTGGTCCTTACCTGCACCGTGGCAGCGGTCTTACCGTCGGCAGACACGGTCAGTGTGTCGTAGCTGTTTGTATCCCGGGTGACGGGCTGGATTTGTCCCCCGGCGTGAGAAATCAGACCGATTTGCGCACGCACGTAACTCGGTCCCTTTTGATCGTATCTGGCAAGAAGCCATTGGCCGCCTGGCAGCCACACGACGTCGAACACCAATTCGTTCTTGAAAGACGCCAAAGGTTCCGCTTGCTTGCTGGCAACATCAAACGATTTGATGGTGCCCAGAACATCGCCGAGAGTGTAGACGCTGTAAGTAATTCGTTTTCCGTCCGGCGACCAGGTCACACTACGAGGGAGATTGGCCGCCGTGTCAGCCGCGATTTGCAGGACGGTTTCGTCGCTGCCATCGGAATTGGCGGTCAGCAGACGATACTTGCCCACCTCTGGATCATTGGCGCGAGCGTAGGCGATGCGATGGCCGTCGGGTGAGAAGGTAATCCCGGTATCGAGGTCGCGGAGAATGAGCTGCGGCGTGCCGCCCAGCACCGGAGTGCGGTAAAGATCCCATTCGCTCTGCGTGCTGATGCCGGCCTTGCGAAAATAGACGTAGTTCCCGTCCGGAGCGAAGGCCAGGGAACTATAAACCGCTGCTGCCGGAGGCAGGATCTGGGTGTCACTGCCGGTCGGGACGTTGCGCAGCCATAGGCTCTGTCTGCCGTTATCGTTCTGCACGTTCAAGACGTACTTGCCGTCGGGCGAGATTGCAGCCCGTTGTGCCTTGCCTGTGTTTGTGATCTGCGTGATGGTGAAATTTTGAAATGCAGTTGGCCCGCTGCGGCTGAGCAGGGAGTAGACGCCGAAACCGCCGGCGGCGAGCAGAACTAAGGCCACCACGACGACCGCCGCCAGGCCAAACTTGTGCTCGCGCGCCACGGCGCTCACGCTCGAACCACTGGCTGTGACCTGCGACGGCAAGACCTGGGGCGACGAGGACTGAGCGGCGGCCGGGCCAGTCCCGCCCGATGGTGTCTGCCAGGATGGCGTACTCTGCGGTGCACTACTTTCTGCTGTTTCCTGCGTTTGGACCGCGGACCGGTGGCCTGAACCACTGTCCCGCTGCAGACGCTTTAAGTCACTGCGGATCTCCGAGGCGTGCTGATAGCGCATGTCCCGGTCTTTCTCGAGGGCCTTATCGACAATCTCTTCCAGTCTGGCTGGCAGATTGGGATTGAAGCGCAGAGGTTCGGAGGGGGCGCGATTGAGGATGGCGTCAAAGATAACGGCCGCCGTGTCTCCGTGGAATGGAACGGTGCCGGTGACCATCTCATATAACACTGCACCGAAAGAAAACAGGTCAGTGCGCGAATCGAGTTCCTTGCCCTTCGCCTGCTCTGGAGACATGTAGGCCACGGTTCCAATGGCTGTGCCCGGGCTGGTAAGGTATTCCAGATTGACGCCAGCGGTAACCTCGATTTCTCCCGCGGTCGCCGCTTTTCCCGTCGCCGGCGTCAGTTTGGCGAGGCCAAAATCGAGGATCTTGGCGTGTCCGCGCTTGGTGACAAAGATGTTGGCTGGCTTGATGTCGCGATGAATAATGCCCTCGCCATGGGCGGCGTCGAGGGCGTCGGCAATTTCAATCGTCAGGGACAGGACGGTCTCGATCTCCATCGGCCGACCCGCGATGCGGTGTTTCAGCGTCAGGCCGTCCAGAAACTCCATGGCGATGAAAGCTTGGCCATCCTGGTCGCCGATATCGTAGATCGTGCAGATGTTGGGATGGTTCAGGGCGGAAGCGGCCTGGGCCTCGCGTTGGAAGCGGGCAAGCGACTGCGGGTCGCGGGCAACTTCCTCCGGCAGGAATTTGAGGGCGACGAAGCGGTGCAGGCGCGTGTCCTCGGCTTTGTATACGACGCCCATGCCGCCGCCGCCGAGTTTTTCTACGATGCGGTAGTGCGAAATGGTCTGGCCGATCATTCTGGAGATGAATCGTCTTCGGGTCGCTTCATAGTACGGACGCGGCACCGGGGAGTCAACGAAGCTTGTGGAGCGTGGAGAGCGTCAAGAGCCGGGATGCCGCGGAGGTTTTCGTTAAACCAGTGTGGGTAGAGTGGAGCCAAGCGGTGTTGCGGCATCCAGTTCACCGCTGAACGAGCAACGAGCTCTCAAAGAATGGTTGGCCGTTCGTCCTACAGATTGCGGCTCTTCTTACTTATAAGTATAAGTAAGAAGAGGTTTGTGCCGATCTAATACTGAGGATGGGAATAGGCTTTTGATTGCAACTGGATAGGTGAGTCAATCGGTTCCGAGAACCACACTTGAGAGGTAAGAATGTCCACTGAAGATTGCAAACAATTGCATATCCCGCTTGGCTTCGAGGCACGCCTGATCGCTGCTCGAACATCAAGATGTTCTGAAAATATCTATCCTTTTGCGTTAAACATTCTTAGGAATGTCAATTGCTCGTATACAATCAGGGTTCTTTCTCGGGCACTCGACGTTAAGCCCTCGACCTGTCCGCAACGTTCTAGCTCGCTCTATCAGTGAGGTAGTCAGATGCCGGGCATTCGATGGTTCCTTACGGCAGCAATTCTCATCACTAGTGTTTTAACTCAAGCGCAAACGGGCCCGTCTCTCGACGGAGAATGGGGATCTGTCGTTTCCTGGCCTTATGAGGTCACCCATGCCAGCCTTCTCGCCAACGGCAACGTACTGGTGTGGCCGCCTTATTTCTTAGGCGACAACGCGCGGGTTTGGGACCCTACAACGAATACTTTTGTCGTTACCCCTAAAGCCGGCTACAACATCTTTTGCGCTGGTCACACTCACTTGGCGGATGGGAGGGTACTCGTGGCGGGTGGCCAGATCGGGGCCGTACTCTACGGAGTGCCGAACGCCTCGATTTACGACCCGACGACGGATACGTGGACCCGTTTACCGGACATGCAGGCACCGCGCTGGTACCCGACGAGCACAGGCTTGGCCAACGGCGACATCCTGGTCACCTCGGGACAGATCGATCCAGTCCGCGGAATTAACGGTCTGCCGCAAATATGGCAGGCCGCGACGTCAACCTGGCAGGATCTCAGTTCTGCACAGTTGATCGTACCGCTCTATCCGAGAATGTTTCTGGCTCCAAACGGGAAAGTGTTCTACGCCGGAGAAGCACCCCAGTCGCGCTATTTGGATACAACGGGAACAGGCCAATGGTCGCCGGTCGCAACCAGCAATATGAATCGCGACTATGGATCCGCGATCCAGTATGGGGACGGCAAGATCTTAATTGTAGGGGGAGGAAATCCTCCCACGGCGACGGCGGAGGTGATCGATCTCAACGATCCGACTCCGGCGTGGCGCCTGGTCGCATCGATGGCATATCCCCGGCGTCAGTTGAACGCTACGCTTTTGCCTAACGGGCAGGTGCTAGTTACAGGCGGCACCTCCGGCAAGGGATTCAATGATCTGACAAGCCCGGTCTTACCGGCCGAGCTTTGGGATCCTGTTTCTGAAAACTGGACTACTCTGGCAAGTCAAACAGGTTATCGTGGCTATCACTCCGTGGCGTTGCTGCTGCCAGACGCGACCGTGCTTGCGGCCGGTGGCGACCGGAATCTCTCGACTGCACAGATATTCTCACCACCTTACCTTTTCAACGGTCCGCGGCCGGTAATCTCTTCTGCGGCAGCCGCGGTCGGCTATGGAAGCACATTTACCGTCGGCACTTCGAACTCCGCCAGCATCACCCAGGTGACTTGGTTGCGGCTGGGGTCGGTCACTCACGCATTCAACCAGGATCAGCGCTTCAATAGTCTTATTTTCACAGCTACCAGCTCGACACAATTGAAGGTGACTGCGCCAGCAAATCCGAATCTGGCGCCTCCGGGCTATTACATGATGTTCTTGATAAATTCTGCGGGCGTACCTTCAGTGGCGCGCTTCATCCATCTTAACCCCGAGAACAATACGCCGCTACCGGTGGCCTTGGCACCTTCAAGCATTTTCATGCCGAACACGGTGATCGGGACAAAATCTGCCGGCAACACCGCGTCGTTCACCAATAACCAGAAGGTCCCTTTGAACATCAGTAACATTGCCGTCAGTGGTGACTTCTTACAGACCAATACGTGCACGTCGCCGATCTCTGCCGGTGCATCTTGCGCATTTACGATCACCTTCGGGCCGACAGCAATCGGCCTGCGTTCTGGAACGATCACGATTACCGATAGTGCAACGAACAGTCCACAGGTGCTGAACCTTGCCGGGAATGGGGTGGCCGCAGCAACTACTTCGGTGACCTCGCACAATTTTTACAAGGTTGCCGTCGGGACAAGTGCCTCGTACAGGCTTTATCTGCTCAACAACCAAACCGTTCCGTTGAACATCACAAGCATCGCCGCGACTGGAGCCTATTCCCAGACGAACCACTGTGTCTCTCCACTCGCAGCCGGCCAGTATTGTGATATCACCGTGACTTTCGTTCCCAGCGCCGTTGGTCTAATTTCTGGAGTTCTGACAATAACGGACGACGCGAAAAATAACCCTCAGACTGTCGCTCTGACCGGAACAGGCAAATGAATTGAGGCGAGCTCATGATGCCCTCGATCGTTAGAAAACTAGCTGCGGCGTTTATCGGAATCTGGGCCGTGATCTGTCAAGCTCAGGACCACTATGTGGTCACTGACCTGGGCACGCTCAGCGGTGCCAGCACAATTGCGCGAAAGATCAATGCCTGGGGTCAAGCAGCAGCCACATCGGAAGAGCGGGACGGGGGCGGCGCTCACGCGGCCCTGTGGAAAAACTCCGCGAAAAGTCTAGTCTCGTTATCGGCTCTCGACAACAGCGACTACAGCGAAGCGACAAGCATCAACAATCGCGGTGAGATGGCAGGTCTGTCGAACACGAAGACCAATATGCATGCGGTCCTCTGGAGCATCTCAGGTGCGATCAAGGATTTGGGAGCCCTTCCGGGTGACACAAGCAGTCGCGCGTTCGCGATCAATGACCGGGGTAAAGTCGTCGGTCTGTCGAGCGGTCCGCGGGGAGAACGTGCGTTCATATGGACGCCCGACCGCATGGTTGCCTTGGAGGCACCGTCAGAGACGAAGAGCTCAGAGGCGCACGGGATCAATAACCGGGATCAGGTGGTCGGAGATTTCCGCGGCCCGGCGGGAATACACGCGTTTTTGTGGACACCCGACTCCGCATTTCAGGATCTGGGCGTACTTCCTGGCTGCCAGACGAGCAAGGCGATAGGTATAAACGACTCTGGTGAGGTGGTGGGCTCTTCATCAGGACCGTTCAACACTCGGTCCTTCCTATGGACACCCAGAGATGGAATGCAGGCGATTAGCGATATACCGTCTGAGGAATTCAGTGAAGCATTGGATATCAATGCCCATTCTGAAGTTGTCGGTTCATACGAGGGATCTTTAGGGAATCGTGCATATCTGTGGACGAGGAAGAACGGTTTCGTCGATCTGAACACTTCGATTCCAGCAGGCAGCGGCCTTCTATTGACGATGGCAGTCAGTATCAACGATCGAGGACAAATCCTCGCCATTGGGATGGCGCATCCCGATGTTTCTCCCGACCACCGAGTGGATGAAGATGAGGGGGACGAGTTGCACAGTGTTGATGTTCACTCCTTCCTATTGACTCCTAAAGCAGGCGGCGAATCTCCATGAGAACCTGAATTAATCGAGCAACAGCGGTCGGAGTGTGGCAGTCTTCAATCCACTTTGAGAATGTCTATTCGGTTTTTTCGCCGTCAGGTTAAAGACGTGTTAAGAAACAAATTTTACAGAATAGATTTTGCCTCGCTATACCTAAGCTGCCCGAAACAAAATAATCTGGGTAGACTACATGTTCACCTTTGTAGTTCCTGAATCCGACCGGGGGAGACAAACGACATGGGCGCTATGAGGGCCAGCGTAGACCGACAGCGGCTAGACAGAGCGAGCGGTACACCGGAGCTCGAGTTGAGGCCTGGCTTCAGGCCAATCCGCCATTCCAGAGCCCCGCTGGCTGTCGTTTTGGTTCTTGTCAGCATTGTGATCGTAAGGGGAATTTCCAAAGGCGAATTCAGCTACAACACAGATGAGACTCAGCATGCCGTGACGGGCTTATACGTTGCGGACCTGATCCGAGATCGTCCCTTCTCCCATCCCATCGAGTACACGTATCAGTACTATGCGCACTACCCAGCCTTATCGGGGGTGGTGCACTGGCCGCCCCTGTTTTATGGCTTTGAAGGAATCTCTTTTCTTGTGTTTGGAACCAACGTAGTGGCGGCCCGGCTCACCATACTTATGTTCGCGTTGTTCGGATTGTTCTTCTGGTACCTAACCGTTGAAAAATTGCACGGGGTGTGGACGGCGGCACTATCGACCGCTCTGCTCGCGTTTATCCCCAGCGTGCTGCTTTTCGAAAAAACGGTGATGCTCGAGATCCCCTGCTTGAGCTTCTGCATTGCAGCGACGTACTTCTGGTTGCAATACCTCGAGGAGGGGCGTCCGGCCCACTTGTACTGGTTCACAGTATTCGCGAGTGCCGCCTTGCTCACCAAGCAGAACGGCATTTACCTGATACCGTTCTGCGTTCTTTCGGTGGCTGCTCTGCGAAAATGGCAGCGCCTCTGGAGCTATCATGTTGCGCTGGCGTTGCTGATAGGCATGGTACTGGTGGGGCCGTTCTATACGCTGGTGTACCTGGTCCATTGGAAGCCGATCGCAATGGACTTGGCCGATCGATACATTTCCGGGGTGGCGAACCTAGCTTTTTACTGGAGAAATCTGCCTGCGCAAACCGGATGGATGTTCCTCGTCCTGTCGGTGATAGGCCTGCTCACGAGCCCACGCTGGGATAAACGGTCGACGACTATGGCGATGATTACCTGGATTGCGGCCTGCTATCTAACGTTCACCTTCATCGGACACAAGGAAGCCCGCTACGTACTTTATTGGCTTCCACCGTTCACTTATTTCACCGCAGGTATGCTCACCAAAATGTTTCGCGAACGCCGGATGCGCATTGCGGCTGCCGCGTGCTCCATCGTGCTGGTCGCGAACGAAACCGCCACAGCGTGGTCATTTCAACGACCGTACGTCACAGGTTATGCCCAGGCGGCCAAGCGGGTCACGGAAGCAAGCCGTTCGGCGGTGATTTTGTACGACGCCGATCTCCCGGGAAATTTCATTTTCTTTATTCGTGCCAACGATCCGAACCACCGTTTCATGGTCTTGCGCAAAGCTCTCTACGCATATCGCATCAAGCAGCGGGGCGGCTCTGTCGAACTGGTGCACAGCCGGGAGGAAATTCAAGACTTGCTGCGCAAATATGGAATAAGGTTCGTTGCCGTTTCTGACAACATTCCGCTCCGCTTCATCTCGCAAAGAGACCTTCGGGAAATGCTGTTGACGCCGCAGTTCCGCCTGCTTGAGGAGTTCCGACTGTCTGATGGCCAGAATGGGGTGCACAGCGGCAATCTTCAGATCTATGAAAACTTGGCGTGGGCGCCACCTACCGAGAAGTACCTGGACATCAGAATGCTGACCTTGGATCGAGACATTGTCGTTCCGCTCGAAGGCTTCGATTGGAAAACCGGAGCTCCCGAACAACGATGAGCTGCGGCGGATCCGGGTACCAGCCGGTAGCTTCGTTCTGCAACTGTCGATGAATCCCATCTCTCGGGTTTGTTCCGGTGAACTCTCTAGCTTGGGCTGCGCACAGAACCCTAGTGCGTACCTGACGTTGAAGACGGAGCCAGGGCGTTGATCAGATTCTGCCCGTTGGGGCTTCCCCATCCGGTTACCAGGTCATAGCCAACGACTGCGTTGTACGACTTCCCATTGCCGTTGCTGTTGTTTCCGCTGGTGATGTCATGGAAGACATTGTTGTAATTGGGACCGCTGCCGAGGGAGTAGATTGCAGGATTCATAAATCCCAAGGTTGCATTGCCGTTGGCGACAGCCTGCTGATTGACCAGCGCAAGAAATCCTGCCCAGCGCGGTGCCGCGAAGCTGGTGCCACCATAGTCGCCGCTGCAGGTGCCTTGGTCGCAGGCATAGTTGTCGGTATTCGCTTCCATGGCAACATCGGGTACGTTGCGCACGGTGTTCGAAGCTTGATTCGAGGAATTGGCGATCGCAGCCTGCCAGCTCGGAATGGGGAAGCCGTCATCGGCAGGGCCGCCGCTGCTGTCAGACCACGCGCTTTCCGATTGCCAGGCACCCCCTGCACCGTTGGTCGTTAGATCCGTCCCGCCAACGGCAACCACATTCACGTCCTCGGCGGGATAGCTGCTGTCGGTGGCATTCGAGCCGGTGTACGCTCCTGCATCTCCGGAAGCCACGAACAGAGTTTGCCCCTGCGCCGCAAACTCCTGGAATATGGGATCCAGTTGCGCGGTGTCGTCGGGATTCCATCCCCACGAACAACTCAGCTGCTTGGCAATGTTGTCAGTGGCCATCTGGTTCAAAACGTCGACGTCGCCGACACCGATCTGCGAATTGCCCGGAGCGATGTAGACTCGAATTTGCGAGAGGCCCGGAGCCATAGACGCCGCTTGCACAATATCCAGGACCTGTTCTCCATCATCACCATCCGAGCCGCCCGTTGCGCCGTCGATCAGGACGTTCTGGATCGGAACACTGTTGGGCTGGCCCGCAAAGCTGGCGGTGACATCGCTCATGTTGTATCCGTCGAACTCGAGCAATCCCACCGACTGGCCG
>DATNKA010000240.1:0-21616 GCA_035603655.1 Candidatus Acidiferrales bacterium
GAAGCGCCATATCCAGAACACGGGAACCGCTGCTATCTCCACCGTCGACACTGACCCGTTCCCGGCCTCTGGTTGCACAGGCGGATACTGCGGGTGCCTGCATCGCGGACAGTCAGCTGCAAGCTGAAATCAAGAGGGTGATGGCCCTCAAGAAGTGGACCGGCGGCTCAGCAAGATGTTTCTTTGTTTTCACTTCAAGCGGCGAAGGTCCCTGTTTCGACTCCACCAGCTCCTCGTGTGCTTATGCCGCCTACCACGGCTACTTCCTGAGCGGTACCACACCGGTGGTGTCCGCAAATGTGCCTTATGGCGACCTGAATAACTGCCAGGTAGCAGGAACTCTGTCGCCGAACAGCGACCCAGTTGCCGATGCCGTCGGCGACTTCAGCCAGCCACGAGTTCACCGAGGCCATCACCGATCGAACTGAGCGCTTGGTTCACCGCGCAAGGCAACGAGGTTGGTGGCCTGTGTGCCTACGACTACCGTCTTTCTTACAACTGGCAATGCGAACCAGATGTGGAATGGCCGCTTCTACACGTTGCAAACAAAGTATGACAATAGTCAGCTGGGCTGCGTGCAAGTCGGCCCCTAGAATTAGCGAAACGATTGAAGACATTCGCGGCCGGAAGAATCTCATTCCGGTCGCGGTGCTTTTCCCGAGCATCTTCCGGCCTAGCCGTCGTCCCGCCAAGGCCGGCCCACCAAGAAAAAGCCAACTGAGCGACACTATTCCGTCAGCGAACAACTGCAATCTGCCGGGGGAACGTGTGCCTGCAGAAAATCTGCGACCCGCTTGTAGGCGTCAATCTGATTTTCGACGCGGGCAAAGCCGTGGCCTTCGTTTTCATAGATCTTGTAGTCGACAGTGCCGCCGCGCTTTTTTATGGCGTCGACCACTTGCTGCGTCTCTGACTTGGGGCAGCGCGGATCGTGTCCTCCGGCGAGCAAGAGCAACGGAGCTTTGATCTGGTCGATGAAGTTGATCGGAGAGCGGTCTTCGTACAGCGCTTTGTTTTTCACTACCTCGCCCATGGTCGCGAGATCGGATTGTTGCAGCACCGGGTCTTCATTCTCGATCTCGGTAAACCAGTTGACAAAAGGCACGATGGGCACGCCCGCCGCCCAGACGTCAGGAGCTTTCGTGACTGACATCATGCTGAGATAGCCGCCATAGCTGCCGCCCATAACGGCAATCTTTTTGGGATCGAGATGGCCGGTTTGCTTGATCCAGTCGACGCCGGCGAGAACGTCCTGCAGATCTCCACCCCCCATGTCGAAAAGATTTGCCTGCTGGAATTCCTTTCCGTATCCAGTCGAGCCGCGATAGTTAGGCGCAAGGACCATGTATCCCTGATTGGCGGCGTACTGCACGAAGCGGTTGAAGGAGTTCATCGTCTGCGAGGTGGGACCGCCATGGATGTAAGCGATGGCGGCGTTCTGTCCGTTGCGCGCCATGTTGTAGGGGCCGTATAGAAATGCGGAGATGGTCCACTTGCCGTCGCGGCTGGGATAGTGCACGAGATAAGGCTCGACCATGTCTTCCGAGCGAACCCCGGCGACCAGCGAATGCGTGACTTGATACGACTTTCCGGCGGCGAGCGTGTACACCCAGAGATCGCCGGGAGCGGTGGGGCCGTTGTGATAATAGAGCAGACGCGAGCCGTCTTTGGTGAAGGCAGAGCGGCCTCCAGCCGGCTCGTTTACGCCTTTGGGGATGGGCAGGGCGGTTGATTTGCCGGTGGCGACGTCGTGCAGGTAGATGTCTTCGTTGCCATCGACGTTGGCGCTGAAGGTGAGGTGCCTGCCGTCAGGGGAGAACTCGCCGCCGCGGATTTCCCATTTGTCATGGGTGAGCCAGGAAGTCTTCTTGCTTGAGATTTCCACCAGACCAATGTTCTCGTAACCGTTGGCGGCGTTCGAACTGAACAGAACGCGCTTCCCGTCGGGAGAAACGTCATTGCCCGTGTAGCGCTGCTCGCCTTCATGCGGCGTGAGCAGCGTACTTTGCCCGGTTGCCACGTCGGCAATGAAGATGTTCGAATCCGTTCCCTTAGCCTGCTCCTGCGTATAGACAATGTACTTGCCATCGTTTGACCAGATGGGATTGTAGTTGCCTTTATCCTGGCTTGTGCCAGTCGTGAGGTGTTTTATCTCGCGCATCAATGTGTCATATATGTCGATCTCATGGGCTGCAGATGTTTTTGGTTTGACCAGATATGCAAGGTAGCGGCCATCGGGCGACCATGTCGGATCGGTTTCAGCGATCTCGCGGGTGCTCGTCAGGTTCACCACCTTACCGGTCTTCGGCGAAACCAGAAAAATATCCCACTGCTCGTCGCCGTCATAGTCCGACTGATAGGCGATCCACTTGCCGTCGGGCGACCATGCGGGTGCGGTCTGGCGCTGGTCGCTGACGGTGAGTTGCACCGGCCATCCGCCTTCGGAGGGGACCAGCCACAGGTTGTTGCGCCCGCTCATATTGGAGATGAAAGCGATGCTCTTGCCATCGGGCGACCACGTCGGCCGGCCGACCTGGCGCGTCATGTAGAGCTTCTCGATGGTCAGGCCTCTGGGTTCGACCTGCGCGTTGGGCGTGGAGGCAATTTTCTTCGGATCGGTTACAGCTTGGGGCGCGGGAAGAGTCTGGGCTGTCAGGTTATCGGCAACGACTGTACTCATGAGTATGACGATAGCAAAGAGTGCGGACCTGCGCATGGGTGTGGATGCCTCGGAAGCGAAGAGTTTAGCAGAAGGCTTACGGATGGGTTGTCAATGACAAGCCACTTGCACAGGTCCTCGCATAAGGAACGCGCTCAGGATCACGGTGTAAAGACAGTCTAGATACGATTATGCCTGCGCGTTCTTGTGCAGCTCCACCGTACTCCAGGTTTTATCTGCCGCGTGGCAGATATTTTCGAGCGGGCAATCGACGCATTTGGGCTTGCGGGCGATGCAGAGCTTGCGGCCATGCCAGATGATCTGGTGAGCGAAGAGAATCCATTTCTCGCGCGGAATAATGCGCATCAAGTCCTGCTCGATTTTCTGGGGGTCGGTATTGGTGGTGAGTTCCAGACGGCGGGAGATGCGGTGTACGTGGGTGTCAACGACTATCCCTTCAGCTATTTTGAACCACGAGCCCAGGACGACGTTGGCGGTCTTGCGAGCCACGCCAGGTAAGGAGAGAAGGTCGTCCATGTTGAGAGGAACCTGGCCGCCGAATTCGGCGACGATTTTTTTCGCAGCGCCTACTACGGATTTCGATTTGTTGCGGAAGAAGCCGGTGGAGCGTACGTCGGGCTCGAGTTGCTCGGGCGTGAGAGCGGCGAAAGCTTCAACCGTGGGATATTTGCGGAAGAGTTCGGGCGTGACGCGGTTGACGTTGACGTCGGTCGATTGGGCCGAGAGGATGGTTGCGACCAGGAGCTCCCAGGCGCTGGTGTGGGTGAGAGCACAAGTAACGTCAGGATAGAGTTGGTCGAGGCGCTTCAGAATTTCGGCAATGCGATCGGGAGCGAGGGGATTGTAAGCTTGTGCCTGCCTTGAGGCGGCCTTTCGAACTCGGGCCAATTTCTTTCGCCCCTTCGGGGCTTGTTTTCTTCCCGGCGGCAATGACCCATGGCTCGCGCCCTGGGCTGCATTTGTTCGCCGCTCGGCGGCTTTCGCGGGCGGGAGCGCCCGCGCCACACGAGCGCCTTCCTGGCGACCGGTACGGGTGGGTTGACGTGGGGTTTTGCCGCGGGGCATGAGGGCAATATCTTAGCAGAGACCTCGGTAACCAGAGGAATGATTGACTCACTCGATATCACTCGGTAGTCTGGACTTAACCCATTCTCTTCAGAGAATCTGTGATGGCCGTAAATTCGATCCAGCTCGGGCAAGTGTGGCGCAGCGATGCCGATGGCCAGGATTATCTGGTCACCAAGGTTTATAGCGAAGTATTCACCCAATACGCGATGCTGCGGCCGGCTGGGATTACCGCACCGGACGCGCCCACAGTCCGCATCAAAGTTACCAAATCTCCTCAAGGCGCGGCTTTGCCCGGCTACACCTTTACCCAAGACGGTTCTTTCTAGCGCGCTCGCGCGGCGTTGCCATCCCTGTTCCGATACACTAATTCAGTTCTCAGTTCCAGCTCTCAATCTGTGAGACCGAGGATTTTGTTCGCGAATTGAGAACCCAAACCCCATTTCATGACTGAAAAACTTCTGGCTCTTATCTTCGCTTTTATTAATTCCGTGATTATTACCACCGGCTACGGCGGCGTGATGCTGTTGATGGCGATTGAGTCGGCGTGCATTCCGCTGCCCTCGGAACTAATCATGCCCTTTGCCGGCTATCTGGTGTTCCAGGGAACGTTCAAGCTTTTGTGGGTGGCGACGGCCGGGGCCATCGGGTGCAACCTGGGGTCGCTGGTGGCCTATGAAATTGGGTGTTATGGCGGGCGTCCGCTGGTTGAGCGTTACGGACGCTGGATTATGATGGGCAAGCGGGAGCTTGATTGGGCTGACCGCTTCTTTGCGCGCTGGGGATACGTGGCTGTGTTCGTGGGCCGAATGCTGCCGGTAATTCGAACTTTCATCGCCCTGCCTGCAGGGGTGGCACGCATGCCGCGGGGACGGTTTCACCTCTATACGTTTCTGGGCTCGTGGCCGTGGTGCTTGGGGTTGGCTTATCTCGGAATGAAGTTGGGGGAGAACTGGCGCGAACTGGGAAGATATTTTCATAAGTTCGACGCGGTGATTGGCGTGATGCTGCTGGCGGGTGTGGCTTGGTTTGTCTGGAGCCACTGGCAAAACAGGATGCGGACCGAGAGCTAGGTCGCAGCGTCAGGAGCTTCAGGGAGCTCGTCTGAAGCGCGCGTTCGCCGATTGCAGCCTCATGATTGTCCGCATCGCGGAGCTAACTGTAACTATAAGGATACGAATGATAAAGCGACGCACATTACTTTTCCCGTATGTCGTGATATTTCTTATTCCGCTGGTATCCGCCGAGAATCCTCGTCCAGCAGATCAACTCAAGTTAATTCCTGCGCCCAAAGAAGTTCAACTGCGCACCGGCAGTTTTCGGGTGAGGTCAACCACCCGAATCCTGGTGGAGTTCGGACATCAAGCGGAGGACCGGATTGCGGCGGAAACGCTGGCAGAGGAGATCCACGATCAGTCTGGACTAAAGATAACCATCAGGGGCGAAAAATCCCAAGCCAAGCAGGCGCCCAGCGCGATCATTCTGGCGCGCCTGCAAGACGTGAGAATTAAGGAATTCCTGGCGTCAAAGGGCCTGAAAGCAAATTCGATCGGTGACCAGGGCTACCTGCTTTTCTCCGATGCTTCCCATCTGATCGTCGCCGCCAATACCGGCCAAGGGCTGTTCTACGGGGTGCAAACCTTGCGGCAGTTACTTCATGCCGACGGGCACGGCCTCACCTGCCCGGCAGTCTCGATTCGAGATTGGCCGAGCATGGAGTGGCGAGGCGTGCAGGATGACATCAGCCGCGGTCCCATTCCCACCGAAGATTTCATGAAGTATCAGATCCGAGCTCTGGCGGCTTACAAGGTGAATCTGTTCGGTCTCTATATGGAACAGGTCTTCGACTTCGCCAGCCAACCCCTTGTGGCGCCGAAGGAAGCCGCGCTCACTCCGCAGGAAATCAATGCCCTGGTGGATTATGCCAAGCACCTCTACGTGACGATTCTTCCCGAGCAGCAGACCTTCGGCCATCTCCATCACATGTTGAAGTACGAGATTTATTCGGATGTCGCGGAGCGTCCGCACGGCCACGTGCTCACGCCGACGAAAGAGCAGTCTTACGACATCATCAAAGCAATGTATGCGGACCTGGTGCCGCTTTTTCCCGGGCCTTTCCTGCACGTGGGAGGCGACGAGACGTTTGAACTGGGGCGCGGACAGACCGCGGCGCGTGCTGCAGAAGTCGGCCTGGGGCGCGTCTATCTGGAACACATGCAGAAAGTCAGCGGCGTTCTTCAGCCCTACCACAAGCAGCTCATGTTTTGGGGCGACATCGCTTTGAGATATCCGCAACTGCTCAGTATCTTGCCTAAGGACATGATCGCCGTTCCCTGGGATTACGATGCCAAACCGAGTTTCGACGGCATCATCAAACCTTATCGGGACGCGGGCCTGCGCGTGGTTGTCGCGCCGGGAGCGAACAACTGGAGCCAGGTATGGCCGAATCTGGATGTCGCATTTGTGAATATTCGCAACTTTGTACGCGATGGTCAAAAGCTTGGAGCTGTAGGCATGCTGAATACCACCTGGAATGACGACGGCGAGTCGCTCTACGGAATGGCATGGCCGGCTCTCATCTTCGGCGCGGCTGCCGGATGGCAAAGTGCCGAGTCGGATATTGATCACTTCAAAAATTCCTACGACTGGGCTTTCTATCGCAATGGCGACACCACTTTCCGGGACGCGCTCGAAAATCTGGACCGTGGGCATGAGGCGCTGGCGAAGATCAACGTCGATGCCGAGACGGATGATTTGTTCTGGGTTGATCCGTTCACGCCGGAAGGCGCGCAGCTCATGCAGAAAATTATGCCCGCCGCTCGGGATATGCGTTTGGGCGCGGAGAACGCGCTGCAGGCGCTCTACCGAAGCAGTGGCAAGGCGCATGCGAACCAAGCCACGTTGGCTGATATGACGTTGAGCGCGTGGCGCTGGGACGCCTTGGGCATGAAAATACAGTTCACCCAGGAAATCAGCAACTTTTATTGGGACGCTTTCCGGAACCAGACCGATGCACAGCGAGTCGGTAATGATCTGGAAGAAATCACAGCCACAAATGCGCGTCTGGAAGACTTGCGCGACGCGACAACGCGTTTAAGCCAGATGTACCGCGAGGCCTGGCTGCGAGAGTACAACCCGTTCTGGCTGGAGAATGTTTTGGTACGCTACGACACCCTGGCCCGCGAGCTCCAGACCAAGATCGTTTTGGTGCGGCAGGCGCGGCGGCAATATGAGACGACCAAAACCCTGACGCCTCCGCAGGACTTGGGATTTTACTTGCAGCCGTAAGCGCCACCCGATGTTTTCTGACCGCACAAACTGGAAGCTCACGCCCAATCGCCTGACCGAGGCGCTTGAAGAAGTACGATCAAGTGGCGCTCATGTGCTTGATCTCACCGTTTCGAATCCCACGCGGGTCGGGCTGCATTACGATGAGCCGCTGATTCTTGAGTCATTGGCTTCGCCGTACGCAATGGATTACGATCCTCAGCCAAAGGGCTTGCCGGGCGCCCGCGCCGCTGTTGGCGCGTACTACCAAACGGTTCACCGACTTCACCATTTTGATCCCGATCGGTTGCTTCTCACCACCAGCACCAGTGAAGGTTATTCCTTCGTGTTCCGCCTGCTCTGCAATCCCGGCGATGAACTGCTGGTTCCGAAGCCGAGCTATCCCTTGTTTGAGTTTCTGGCGGACTTGCAGGACGTCAAGCTGGTTCCTTATCCGCTGATTTTCGACCACGGCTGGCAGATGGATTTTCCGTCGCTGGAAAGGGTAGTGACGAAGCGCAGCCGCGCTGTGGTCGTGGTTCATCCAAATAATCCCACAGGTTCGTATGTGCATCCGCACGAGCAAGAATCTCTCAACAACTTTTGCCGCAGACATGGGCTCGCCCTGATTGCCGACGAAGTCTTTCTCGATTACGCGCACAACCTAGCACCGGAACCAAGCTTTGCCGCGAATCAGGACGTGCTTACTTTTACCTTAAGTGGAGTTTCTAAAATTTCGGCACTGCCGCAGATGAAGGTGGCATGGATTGCCACCAGCGGTCCCGCGGCTGAGGTTGAGGCAGGGCAGGCTCGCCTGGAAGTGATTTCGGACACTTATCTCTCCATGAATGCGCCTATCCAGTGGGCGGTCCCGGCGCTGCTGAAGCAGAGGACGAGCATTCAGCAACAATTGCTGGATCGCGTGCGGGCCAATCTCGCCGAGTTCGACCGCCAGCTTGCCGCACAACTGACGTGCCACCGCCTCAGTGTAGAAGCCGGATGGTATGCGATCCTGCGGGTGCCGGTAACGCAGACCGATGAAGAGTTGGTGGTCAATCTGTTACGCCGTAAGTCCGTGCTGGTTCATCCCGGACACTTCTACGACTTTCCCAGGGATGGATTTCTGGTGCTGAGTCTGATCACGGCAGAGGCCGAATTTCTGGAGGGGATTGAGCGGCTCTTGCAGGCCGTAGGGGCCTGATTCCAGAATTCTCGCGCGATTTGTGTCAGGGCACGGCTTTGCCGTCCGATCAGGGCAAAAGACGCGATAGGCTTTAGCCCTGCGGCGGGGGATCGAGCTCAACTTCTGGGCGGGCTGAACATAAGGATATTGAGCCGCACGAAACCCGAGGTGCCGCGCAACGGCGTTCCGCAGGCCTGACGGTATGCCCTGCTACAAATCTCTACATGCGCAGGTGTGGAGTTTTATGGGGGGGTCGTCACAAAACTAGAATGTAAGATTTTCGCGGTCCAAACGGGGAGTTTTTGATTCGTCGGAGAGCATAATACAGCCTGGCATTAGCGGTCCTCGACTGCTATCTCTTTACCAGGAACGGATTGCTCTCGCGTTCTTCCCCGATGGTGGTTGTCGGGCCGTGGCCAGGGACGACTAAAGTATCGTCAGGCAAAGCCAGCACGGTCGTGTGCAGCGATTGCAGGATCTTCTGCATCGATCCGCCCGGAAGGTCGGTGCGGCCAATGGAACCGGCGAACAGCGTGTCGCCCGCAATCAAAGTTTTCTCGGCGGGAAAGTAAAGACAGATGCTGCCTTCGGTGTGTCCCGGCGTGTGCAGTATGCTGGCCGCATGCACCCCGGCGTTCACGGTGTCGCCGGCACTCAAAGTCTGGTCGATTTCCACAACCCCCGGCGCTGCCATGCCCACCCAAGTGGCTTGCACGTCCAGCATTTTGAGCAGGGCATAATCGTTCTGGTTGAGGAGGATCGGTGCTCCCGTGGCGGCGCGTAGTTTCATCGCACCACCGACGTGATCGATATGAGCGTGCGTGATTACAATTTGCTTGACTTGCAGGTTATGCTTACGGATGAGTTCAAGGACGTCTTCGATGTCATCTCCCGGGTCGATGACCATCGCTTCGCGTGTAGTTTCGTCTCCGATGATCGAGCAGTTGCACCGCAGCGGGCCTACGGGAAAGATTTCGTGAATCATGGTTCCATTGTAACGAAGCGAGTACCGAGTCCTGAGTGCCGGGCAGCAGCAGCAGATCCGCGAAGAATAGAACGAGACAGGGCGTGGCTGGCCGAGACAACACGCTAACCTATCTGGAGAGTTTTCTGTGGCAGCCAAATACCGTCAGCATGGATATCAAGACCGGGACGAAAAGCCGCGCAGAGAGTCTGCGGAAAAATCGAGCGGCGCGCCGCCAAAAAGAGACAATACCTTCGGCCCGCGACCGGTGAATATGCCCGGAACGCACGCCGTCTCCCGTTGCTCGCAATGTGGCACGGTGTTGCAAGGAATGCCGCCGACAGGCCTTTGTCCCAAGTGCGGCTTCGAACTGCACTCCTGCAAACAGTGTGCGTACTTCGATCCCGGCAGCCGCTTCGAGTGTATGCAACCCGTGCCCAAGCGCATCGAGCGAAAAGACGTGCGCAACGATTGCACGTACTACGAGTTGCGCGTCGCGCGGGAGAAGGAGACTTCCACGCCCGCCACCCTGCGTCCGAATGATGCGCGGCAGGCGTTCGAGAACCTGTTCAAGAAGTGAGTTGCCGCGCCCCGGGGCATCCCCTACGGTTTCTGCGTCGGCCGCAAATCAACCTCGCTCACAAATGACTGCGGACCTTGCGTTACCAGCATCTCCACGGCGTGCGCCACATCTTCGGGCTGCAGCATCCTCGCGGGGTCTTTGCCAGCGTGCGGACTGAACTCCGTATTGGTCGAGCCGGGACAGATCACGCTGACGCGGATATTGTGACTGCGCAGTTCTTCGGCCACGGAATAGCTCAATCCATTCAGTGCCCACTTGGAGGCCGCGTAGGCAGCGCCATTCGGCAAAGCATTTTTCCCGGCGAGCGACGAGACATTGATGATGTGGCCGGAACCAGCACGAATCATCATGGGAGCCAGGGCGCGAATGGCGTAGTAGACGCCGCGTAAGTTTGTGTTCAGGATCTGTTCCCATGCGTCGGGGGGAAGATGGTGCAGGGGGCCAGCGAGTCCAGCGATGCCCGCACTGTTAATGAGCACGTCCACCCGCCCAAATGAAGCCTCAATGCGCCTGGCTGCCGCTTCCACGGATTCGAGGCTGGTTACATCACAAAGGATCGCCTCCGCCTTTCCGCCAGCCTCAACCATGGCTTTTGCCGCCGAGTCGAGTGGGGCTGCAGTGCGTCCACAAAGCGCTGTGGTCGCGCCTAGCCTCGAAAGCGAGCGAGCAATGGCCAAGCCGATCCCGCGGCCGGCCCCTGTAATTACTGCGACTTGCCCGGCGATGGGTTGATCTTTATCCATAGGAATGGCTTGCAGGAACACCGATTCCGCGCTGCGTACCGGGTAGTGCGCATGGTCGATCGAGCGCCCTTCACGATGCGATATTTTTGCATCTTAATACAGGCAGCTGGGGAGGGTAACGGGGAAGTTGCTTGCCTTCGGGGGGAGAGGTACTTATAATCCGGCAGACCGGGAAGGAAAGGTCTGTCGCCTTAAGACCCCGGCTTAGCCCCATTTCGCGGGGACTGCTCGAGCCCGAATTGGCATCGCCAGCAATATGAAGCGCGTGCCGATATGCCACACATAAGCATCAAGAACATTGTTTAAAAGCATCGTCGATTCCCAAAGGTGCAAGGAGCCAATACTGATGAATAAGATTCTGGTCACGGTTGTGCTTGGGGCAGTGGCTGCAACGGCAGCCGCCGCGCAGTCTGCGCAACAGCCACCGCAGCAACCGGCGCAAGCCACTCCAGGACAACCGCCAGCGTCCCCCACGCAGGCACCGGTCATTAAAGATCCTGCTGAATATAACGCCTACGTCGGCGCGATCCAGCAAAAAGATCCCACAGCCCAGATCAGCGGCCTCGAAGCGTTCATGACGCAGTATCCCAATAGCGTGATGAAGGTTTCCGCGCTGCAAACTCTCATGCAGGACTATCAACAGGCGAACAACCAGCAGAAGACGATTGACACGGCCGTAAAACTGGTTGCGGCCGATCCTTGTAACGTACGAGCCATGGCGCTGCTGGCTTATTTCAATCGCCTGAAGGCGCAAGGCGGCGATGCCAATGCCAAGCAAGATTTAACCGATGCGCAGAAGTACGGGCAGATGGGACTGGACTGTCTGCCAAAGTTCACCAAGCCCGATGGCACGTCTGACGCTGATTACGAGAAGATGAAGGCGCAGATGTCCGGGATTTTCAATGCGGCCATCGGCATCGCCAAACTTACCGACAAGGATTACGACGCCGCAAGAAAGGCGCTGCGCGCCGCCGTCGATAGCAACCCCGATTCGCAGAAGGATTTTAGCATCGTCTATCCTCTGGCGTTGGCCTACCCCGGGCCCACTCCGCCAGATCCCAAGATTCCGCCCGATTCGCTGAATGCGATCTGGTTTGCGGCGCGCGCGTCCATTGTTGCTCCGACCCCGCAATATCAGCAGCAGATCGAGAAGTACGCGAAAAACCAATACATCAAATATCACGGAGGCGACGACGGCTGGACCGACGTTCTCGCTCAAGCCAAAACCAATCCGGATCCGCCGGCCAACTTCGCTATCACACCCGCTCCCACGCCGGACCAGCAGGCGCACAACATGGCGACTGCCACTCCGCCCGACAAAATGGATTTCGCGCAGTGGGAATTCATTCTCGCCAACGGCTCCCAGGAAGACCGGGATCTGGTCTGGAACGCGATCAAGGGCAAGCCCGTACAAATGAACGGCACTGTCATCAAGGCTACCGCAACCGAGTTTGATATCGCCGGCAGCTCGGACGACATTGAGGCAAAGAAAGCCGACATTACTCTCACATTCGAAGACAAAGTTCCGCTAAGGCTGATTCCGAAAGAAAGTGCCAGCCTGGACTTTCAGGGCGAACCTGCCTCCTACACTCCGAATCCTTTCATGATGGTCATGGAGAAAGGTAAGCTGCTGAAAGCAGCGGCACCCAGTCCGGCCAAGAAGGCTCCAGTGCATCACAAACCGGCCTCACAGTAGCTGGTTAGGAATCGAGTTGGGCACGCGAGTAATCAGGCAGCCCGCGAGGGCTGCCTGAAGTTTTTCTGAAATTGCTAATAAGCGTTGCCGAAATACGACGGCTAGCGCGCCGCTTTCTTTTCCATGGTTACCGGGCGAGCGCTGCGCGGAGGACGCTTGGCTCCATCCCGAAGCTGCCGTATGTCGATTTTGAGTTCGTCGATGGTTCGGCTGAGGGTGTTGCGGTGCATACCCAATTCGCGGGCAGCGCGGCACTGGTTCCCCTTGTTTTCCTGAAGCACGGTGAGGATGAATCGCTTTTTGAACTCGCGCACGCCCTCGGAGTAGAGGATGTTGCTTTTGTACATCTGCAGGATGAGTGCTTCCAATTGATCTTTCACAGTAGGTTTCTCTCTTCGCTTGATCTTTGGTTTTGATATCCGATCTTTATCGCGATCAACCGTAATTCACCCGCGCCTATCGTCGCGGTTCGGCCGGAGTTCCGGTCAAGTTTTTCGGGGCGCGATGGAGGAAGTCCAGCCCGTCATCGAACTTGGCCCGCAATTCCGATGGCGCCAACCACATGGCTGCTCTTCCGACAACCAGGAAATAAGGTGCCAGCGCCGACTTTTCCAGCATCGAAGTGGTCGGCGTGAATGCGGTCATGCCCATCAAGACCACAGCCACCGCCAGCGCACCCTTCGCCACTCCCAACAGGGCCCCGAAAAACCGATCAAAGCCGCTAAGCCCGACTTCCTTCATCAGCCTGCGCGCGATCCTGCCCGCGATGCTAAAAAAGATCAGGATCGCGAAAAAGATCATGAGGAAACCGAAAATCTCGGCCAGCAACTCCGAATTCAGGAATGACATTAACCATTCAGCGAGCCTATGGTACTGCCACGCAGCGACGATGTAGCCGACAACCAGTCCGGCCATACTTAGGGCCTCGGCGAAAAATCCGTGCATGGCAGCCAATATCACGTTCAGCACTATCACAAAAACAATCAACCAATCCGCCAGCGTCATGCCGCTCTCCGGCGGCTAGATCCTTCGCGGAGTCCTGCACCCTTACACATCCAGTTTGTGTCCCGTAATCTGCTGATAAGCGTCGAGATATTTGTCGCTGGTGCGCCGCGCAACCTCAGTTGGTAGCGCGGGCGCAGGTGGCTGCTTGTTCCAGCGAATTTCCTCGAGGTAGTCGCGAACATATTGTTTGTCGTAGGAGCTCTGCGACTGGCCAGCGCTGTACTTGTCGGCAGGCCAGAAGCGAGACGAATCCGGAGTCAGCACTTCATCGCCCAGCGTGATTCCCTTGCCGGTCATGCCAAACTCAAGCTTGGTGTCGGCAATGATGATGCCGCGCTGGCGCGCATAATCTGCCGCTTTCTTATAGACGCGCAGGGTCAGGTCGCGCAAATGGCTGGCATTTTCCGCGCCCACGATTTCACACATCTGGGCAAAAGAAATGTTTTCATCATGTCCGCTGGTGGCCTTGGTTGAAGGAGTGAAGATCGCCTCGGGGAGCGCTTCGGATTCAACCAGTCCAGCCGGCAATGCGATCCCACAAACCTTTCCGGTTGCCTTGTACTCCTTCCAGGCCGATCCCGAAATATAGCCCCGCACCACGCACTCTACGGGAAACATCTGGGCGCGCTGCACGATCATCGATCGGCCGCGCAACTGATCGGCATATTTGTGCAAGGCTTGCGGATAACGCGTCACGTCTGCAGTGATGAAATGGTTGGGTACGACGTCGGAAAGGAAGTCGAACCAGAACAGCGAAATCTGGTTCAGGACACTGCCTTTGTGGGGTATACCGGTGGCCAGCACATAATCGAAGGCGGAAATCCGGTCGGTTGCGACGAACAGCAGCCGATCGTTATCAAGTTGGTAAACGTCGCGTACCTTTCCGCTGGCGTGAAGGTGGAGTTCGGGAATGTTTGTTTGTAAGAGAACGGGATCGATAAGTTGCGAGTCCATATTGAAATACTAAGGCAGGAGCGAGCCGTATTTTAGCCCCTGAGAAAGTTTTGTCAACGGCAGAGATCAAAGCTCACGAGCGGAGTCCTATCCTGTTGAGCGAGAGAACGTTGGCGGCGGTGAAGACCGGCGAAGGAGAGAAAACCGGTGCTGCGGGATCACGTTGCTGTGGAAAAGCTGAGGATGGAAGTGGATATCTCGGAGAGACGGGCAAAGACCATCAAGAGAACTTATAAGGGCACGCTTCCGTTAGTTGTGTCCGCCTTTCAGGCGGCTCCAAAGCGAACCGAGACTAGTTTCGACACACCGGGCTCCTGCATGGTCACGCCGTATAGTACGGGGGCGATGCTCATCGTCTTCTTGCTGTGAGTGATTAAGACGAATTGAGTTTGGACGCTCATTTCTTTTACCAGTTCGGTGAAGCGTCCAATGTTGGCCTCGTCGAGCGGGGCATCGACTTCATCGAGGATGCAGAATGGGCTGGGCGTGTACTGGAAAATGCCGACCAGCAGGGCGAGTGCAGTGAGAGCTTTTTCTCCTCCCGAGAGCAGCAGCACGCTTTGCAAGCGCTTGCCCGGAGGCGATGCGACTACATCAATGCCGCTCTCGGCGGAATTTTCCTCGTCGGTGAGCTTCATAAAGGCGTGGCCGCCCCCGAAGAGTTTCTTGAAAGTTGCCTGGAAGTTGTCGTTGATTTTGGTGAAGGCTTCCTGGAATTTCTGGCGCGAAACTTCGTCAATCTCTCGAATGGTCGCGGTCGTATTCTCGATGGAGGAGATGAGATCCTTGCGCTGAGTGTCGAGGAACGAGTGGCGCTCAGAGCTCTCTTTATATTCTTCGAGCGCCATCATGTTCACCGGACCCATGGCTTCGAGCTTGGCACGCATCTCGCGATACGACTGATCGCGGGCAGGAAGCTCGTCCCCGGTCACGCAGGCGATTGTGCTGTCGGCGAGCAGCACGGCGCGCTCGATGCCGAGTTCGTTCAGGCAGGTTTCCGCCATGTACATGGCGTCGGCCTGCAGCTTGGCTGCAGCCGCCTGTAATTCTCCGCGACGGTCGCGGGCGTGGTCGAGCAACTGGCGGGCGTTACGAAGCAGCTCGTCTATTTCGGAAAGGCGGGCGCGCACCTGGTCTTTTTCAAATTGAAGCAATCCCTCGCGCGCCTGCCCTGCGTTGCGCTCGGCTGCAAAGTCCGCGGCTTGCTGTTCCAGTTGTAGGTTCTCGGTTTCACGTTGCAGTTTTTCAGCCGTCGCCCCTGCAATCTGCGAAACGAGAGCCTGGACGCGCTGGTGCATTTCGGCGAACAAAGACTCGATGCGTGCGAGTACGGCCGTGGCCGAACGATGGCGCTCCTCCAGAGCCGCCACCCGCGCCACGCGCTGCGAACTGCTCTGGGCCGCGTCTTCGCGACGCTGACGCAACGCTCCCAGAGACTCTTGCGCTGCGGCAATCTGCTGTTCCAGTTGAGCGCGAATCTCTTCGAGTGCGGCGATTTCCGTCCGCCGGGCAGTGATGATGGACTCCTGTTCGGCGCGCTCCGCCCCCAGCCGTTGCAGCTCCGCTTGGGATATTCGCATACGCTCGGTCACGCGGGACATTTCCGAATCGAGCTGCTGCAGCATGTGGCCGGAGGTCATCGACTGATGCTCGGCCTCGCGCTTTTCGCCTTCCAGACGTTCGAGCAGGGAACTGAATTCTTTAATCTCTCGACCCAGGGTCAGCACCCGCATCTCTTCGTCCCGAAGAGCGCGCTCCAGATCTTCGAGTTGGCGGAGGACTTCGCGAAGTTCACGCTTCATCGAAAGCGGGCCTTCGGCGCGCTGTTTGCCACCCGTGACCGTCACGTTGTGGAAGCACTCGCCTGACTGCGACAGGAAGAAAGCGTCAGGATTTTCGAGGGCGAGACCGCGTGCCGTGTCGGACCCGGGAACGATGTAACCGTCGCGCAGCTTGGGGAGAATCACTTCCAGTGATTTTCCAAAGCCGTCGAGAACCCGAATGGTATTTTTCAACGGCACGATGGAAGCCGTGGGCGGCGCGCAGTGCGCGGCTTCGTCGACAATAAAAGAGAACTTGGCCTGCGAGTCTTCGGGATGAACCAGAAAAGTCGCTCGGCCGTCTACATCGCTGCGCAGGAGACGAAGACCTTCATCGGCGGCGTCCCAGGATTTAACTACGATGTAATTCAACTCATCGCGCAGAAAGTCTTCGACGACGCGCTCAAAGCGCGGCTCAACTTCCAAAAAGTCTGCCAGAACTCCGACCGGAGCCAGTCCGCTCTGCATCACTCCGGACTGGAAAAGGCGACGTACCGATTCGGTGGAATAGCCGTGCTCCGCGATGACCGCCTCCAGCGATCCTTTCTTTCCGAGAGCCGTGGCAAATTCGGCGCGCAAGACATCAAGATTGGTTTTCGCTCGCGTCTCTTCAAGACGTTTGGCCTCGATCAAGCGACGAAGCTGGCCGATCTCTTCTGTGATTCCCGTGACGCGCTGAGTCACAGTTTCGAACTCGAGGGCCAACTGCCCGCGCTGTCCACCGAAAGCTTCCACCTGGAGATTGGCGTTGGTGATTTCAGATTCCAAGCGTCGCGCTTCGCGGTCCGCGCCCGCGAGGCGCTCCTCTGCCTGCGCCAGTTGGTTGCGAAGCCGCGAGGCGGACGACACCGTGTCAAAAATCGCCACGCGAGACTCTTCCTGCTGACGTTCCAGGTCTGCCAGCGCGGCGGTTGCAGCGCTGGCTTCTTGCTGGGACAGCGCCAGTTCGTGCTGAGCTGCAGCCAGATCGGTGGCCGCGGATTCCAGCATTTGCCGGTTGGAATCGCGCTCCGCCTCCAGCGAGGTCAGGCGGTGACGAGCCTGGGCCAATTCAGCTTCCGCCGAGGCGGAGCGAACCACGAGTTCCGCGCAGCGTTCGTCGTTATGACGACGGCGTGCGTGCGCACGATCGATTTCCATGGCGAGTTGGCTCAGCCGATCGCGATTCTCGCGCAGCTCCGTTTCGATGGCATAGCCGCGCTCCGTCGATTCGCTATGCTCGCCTTCCAGTTGCTGCACGGCTTCTGTGCGATGCTGCATGTCCTCAGCGAGGGTGTGGAGTTGGGCGTCGAGTTCCGTGCTCTCCTGCTCGATTGCGGCAAACTTGCTGGCCAGGACAATCCGCAGCTCGGCCCGCATCTCGTCACGCAGCCTGGCGAAGCGCTCGGCCTTCGAGGCCTGACGCTTCAACGAATTCATCTGCCGCGTGACTTCGTCAAAGATATCGTTGATTCGCGCGAGGTTCAGTTTGGCATCTTCCAGGCGAGCTTCCGCGAGGCGCTTCTTGGTTTTGAATTTCGTAATTCCCGCCGCCTCTTCGAGAATCGCGCGGCGGTCGGTGGGACGGCTGCTGAGAATCTGGCCGATGCGTCCTTGTTCGATGAGCGCGTAAGTTTCGGGTCCCAGGCCGGTGCCCATGAATAAATCTTGAATGTCGCGCAGGCGGCAAAGTTTGCCGTTCAGCAAGTATTCGCTGTCGCCGGAACGGAACAGCCGCCGCGTGACAACAATCTCTCCCGCATGAAATTGCTGCTGATTAAACTTGCGGCGGCGAATCTTGAGCACAACTTGCGGCGCGCCAGCAACCGCTGCCGAGGAAGCAGTCAACGCAACGTTGTGGACAGGTAGAGCGAATACCGGCTCATCGTCGGGAAAGGCGTCCGCAATGGTATTCACTCGCGAGCGCGGAATCTCTACCTCTTCGGTTTTGCCGGGCTGAGCTTCTTCTACGGCGGCATCGGTTTCCGCGGCCGCGCGGGCGCGGATGGAGGCTTCGTCCCAGTCATCAGCGTGTTTCGACGACGTTGGATTGACAGGGAGCTCATCCTGAATGTCGATCTCGGTGGGCGCATTAGCGTCGGGACCAGGATATTCCTGAGGATCAATCAGAGTCAGCGACACCTCGGCCATGCCCGTGGGCTTGCGGTCGCGCGTGCCGGCAAAGATCACATCTTCCATGCGCGATCCGCGCAGAGTCTTGGCCGACTGCTCGCCGAGCACCCAGGAGATAGCGTCGGCAATATTCGATTTGCCGCAGCCGTTTGGGCCAATAATGGCAGCGATCCCGTCCCCGTGAAACTTGAGGTCGGTGCGGTCGCAAAACGATTTGAAGCCGAGAATCTGAAGCCGCTTCAGTTTAAGCAACGTGAACTCCTTGGGAAAAACTTTGGCCAGCTGTCGCCGGCCGCTTGCCTGCAATGCTGCGTTGCGGGCTGTTTACCAGACGGATTCCCCCGTCCCCGAAAAGATGCGCGCTTAACCCAAAGCCGTCCCAGGCTGGAGAGGCCGACCACAAATTTAACCAACTGTAACGGCGAAATAGGGGCGGGGTCAAGCAATATAACACTATATATTGTATGACCTTACGACCGAGCGCACTGGGTTGCACACACATTGCAGCACTTAGCTATTTTACGGGCGAGGGAAGGACGAGGCGGGAGAATCGCGAGAGCAAGTGAATGTTACCGCAAACCGAAGGCACCGGCGACGATTATTTCCATCTTCGCTGAGTCGGGAGCTGCCTACCACCCCACTCAAAACCGAAGCGATGGCCCAAATCTGGCGAGGTTACAATTCTCCGCAATTATGGCCTGGGCTCCCGAAACAAGACTCGGCCCGTATGAAGTCGGGGGACTATTAGGCGCCGGCGGCATGGGAGAAGTGTAGCGTGCGCGCGACGTGAGGCTCGACCGCAATATCGCAACCAAGATTCTGACAGAACATCTCTCCGGCAAGGCTCAGGCTTAGGAGCGCTTCGAACGCGAGGCGCGGGCCATCGCGGCACTATGCCATCCCAATATCTGCCGTCTCTACGATGTGGGTTCGCAGGATGGCACCAGCTACCTGGTGATGGAATATCTGGAGGGTGAGACCCTCGCTGACCGTCTTAGCAAAGGCTCCATTATCGCTGGAACAAGTACTGAGGTATGCGATCGAGATCTGCGAGGGATTGGAGCAGGCGCATCGCAGCGGTGTCGTTCATCGGGACTTGAAACCCCGGCAACGTCATGCTGACGAAGTCGGGCGCGGAGCTCAGGTGGACCAGCCTTCCGCGTTTTCCCTTTTCGTTCCAGAACAGTCGCTGCCCCGTCCTTCGCGATCTCGGCGAAGAACGGCCACCCCCACGGTCGGGTGACTTGACAGCAAATCCCGAAACCGAAAAGGTGGGCCACCCGCCCCTGAGATTGCCTAAGGCGCGGGTAGCGATACCGCTTGCTACTTGGCTCCCAGCTTCTCGAAGAACAGGCAGATCGTCTCGATCCCATGGTGGAAGTTCGGGATATGGAACTTCTCGTTGGGAGCGTGCAGGTTGTCGTCGGGCAGGCCGAAGCCCATCATTACGCTAGGAATTTTCAATGCCTGGTAAAAGTCGTTGACGATAGGAATCGATCCGCCGCTGCGGATGAAGACCGTTTCTTTCTTGAATGTATCGCGCAGCGCCTCGGTGGCGGCCTTGATGTAAGGATTGTCCGTGCCCACCACGCAGGCCGGTCCTTTACTGTGCACTTTGACTTTTGTCTCGATGCCCTTGGGCGTGAGCTTCTTCACAAAGTTCGTGTAGCGCTTCAAGATGTCGTCAGGATCCTGGTTAGGTACAAGGCGCATGGAAACCTTGGCCGAGGCTTTGGCGGGGATCACGGTCTTCGCGCCGGGCGCAGTGAAACCGCCCGGCATGCCATGAACTTCGAGCGTAGGCCGCGCCCAGGTGCGATACAGGACCGAGTAGCCGGGCTCGCCGGTGAGCACCTTGGATCCGACTTCGGCCTTGCGGTAGTGTTCCTCGTTGAAAGGCAGGCGCCTCCAGGCCTTGAGTTCGTCGTTGCTCGGAGCTTTCACCCCCTTGTAAAAGCCGGGGATGACGACATGACCTTTCGCGTCCTTCAACTTGCTGATGATCTCGATGAGCGCGAAAAACGGATTCGGCGCCGCGCCTCCGTACACGCCCGAATGCAGATCGACCTTGGCGCCGCGAGCCTCGATTTCCGTGTAGACCAGGCCGCGCAGGCCGACGCATAACGTCGGAAGGTTAGGAGCGAAAAGTTCCGTGTCGCAGACCAGAGCAAAATCGGCCTTGAGCTTGGCCTTCTGCTTGCGAACATACTCGGCGATCGACTCGCCGCCGACTTCTTCCTCGCCTTCAAAAATGACTTTAACGTTAATGGGCAACTTTCCGTTGCCAGACTGCATGAGTGACTCGAGCGCTTTCACCTCCATCCAGAGCTGGCCTTTGTCATCAACCGCGCCGCGCGCGTAGATATTGTTGTTGCGCTCCGTCGGATCGAAAGGCGGAGTCTTCCATTCGTCGAGAGGGTCGGGCGGTTGCACGTCGTAATGCGCATAGCAGAGCACAGTCGGCTTTCCCGGCGCGTGCAACCAGTCCGCATAAATGAGGGGATGACCTTTGGTGGGAATGACTTCGAGGTTTTCCATGCCGATGCGGCGCAGATCATTGGCCACGAACTCCGCGGCTTTTTGCACGTCGGACTTGTGCTCGTCGAGCGTGCTCACGCTCGGAATGCGCAGAAGATCTTTCAATTCACTGAGGAAACGCTGCTGATTATTGCGGGCAAAATCCACTGCGGGGGAAGCCATGAGTTAGTCCTTTCTCGAATAAAAGAGCGCAACCGCGTGGGCTGTTATGGTTGCGAAAACTCCCCAGTATACCCGAAGAAAACCGCGGGTAGGCTCGCTGGAACCTCTGGTTGCGCTCGACTGGAGGGCCGAGCCGGCTGTCGTGAGCGTCGCGGCTAGTTGGGAAATCTTGTTGGGGAGAATGTGGTGAGGTCGTGAGAACAGTTTTCTCCCTGAATAACTTGCGCCATCAAATAGGCAGTGATGGGAGCGAGTAGAATGCCGTCGCGAAAATGCCCGGTGGCAACGTAGTAGCCGGGGGTGGCGGTTTCGCCGAGAATCGGTAACGCATCAGGAGTCCCGGGTCGCAGTCCTGCCCAGTCCTCGAGAATTTTTGCGTTCCGCAATTCCGGAACTAATCGAATGGCGGCGCGATGCAGGCGCTGAATCGTTGTGATGTCGGTGCGCTTGTCGTAACCCGCTTCTTCTACCGTGGTTCCAACGATGATTCGTCCGTCGCTGCGCGGAATCAGGTAGACCTCGGGTGATCGAATGACGTGTTGCATTAGCGTGCGCGAAGTTGCGATCAGGCATAACATCTGTCCCTTCACCGGACGCGTAGGAAATGCGTACGGCGCGATTTGACCCGACCACGCTCCCGCACAGTTGACTACTTTATTCGCGTGAAATTTGGTCTTCGTCGTGGTCACCCCCACAACTCGGCCATCGCCTTGATTGACCGCAGTGACCGGATCGCCAGAGGAAAAATTAACCTCACGACGCTTCGCGGTCTTGAGCGCGGCTGCCGTGAGCGCCCGGGGATCGACACTGCGCTCTTTCAAATAAAATGCTGGCTGATTCGTTT
>DATNKA010000241.1:0-6070 GCA_035603655.1 Candidatus Acidiferrales bacterium
CATGCTGCTGTCCGGAATAAGTCAAGTTGTACCCCGGCAAGTCTTCGCTGGTCATCAGCAGCGGCATAAACGCGCGGATATCTTCCATGTCATCCTGTTGGAGCTGAATCCCTCTTAATGAAGGCTGAGCCGCGAATGTCACCTCCTCGACGCGCCTGCCATTCGCGTCAAAGGAAACGCTTGTGACCTCGTGAAACTCTCCGGTCACGCTCGTCCCGCTGAGCGTCTGCATCAGTACGTCCTGCTTGAAGGTGTAGTGAAGGCGCGCTTGTTTCGCCACGTCCTCCGCCGCTCCGAACTTCTTGATCACATCCGGCACGGTCATGGTTTTGGGGGGAGAGAAATCCAGCAGCCCATTTCCCTCTTCGCAATTGGTCTGCCCCTGCGAACCCACTGCCAGCAACAAAACAGACGCAAGCAGCGAGATGCGTGAAACCATGCGGCAGAGGCGTGCTGGCCATTGGCGGAAAGTCCGCGATGTCTTACTACTCTCTAAGCCCAACGTCCTTCTTGGACCCGACGCCCGCTGCGCCCGAAATCGCAAGCCCACTTCCTTCATGGCCCCGTAACCTCCTGGCGCCGAAAACGATACACCGGCGCTCACAAGCTTGCAATCGCGAAGTACTATCTCCGGGATTTGTATTTACCCTCTGTTTCCAAATATGTGCAAATCCTTGCTCCCCAGCCTGCTCCGGCGTCTCCTAACTTGAATCGTCGCCGCTGTGGTTTGGTATGACGATTGCCCCTCCCACTTCTGTAAGCGTCGCCCTTCGCGCGCGATTCTGGCCTCTTAGGCGAGATCGCGCCGTTTGGCCGGCGCATTCCCACGACTAGGAATAGCTATGAAGATCACTATCGTAACTTTTGCTTTGTGTTGCCTTTTTGCCACCGCGGCCTGCGGACAAGTTAGCCAGGTCCTCAGCAACGTTTCCAGTCCGGTTTCCATTCCGGACCATCCCCAGCATGCCTCTGCACATGCCCTGGGGGAGGAGTCCAACCTGCTCGGATCCTCAGCCTACAGTTATGGCCAAGGCGAGCAACCTTTGTGGGAATTCGGAACCGACAGACACGACACACCTCTCGGCGATGTAGCCCGCGCGTTTCGCAAAAGCCACGTTCTCGACAAAAAGGCGATTAAGGTTTCGCAGAATGACTAAGACTGGAAACTTCTAAGGAGAGGCGCTACTCTCCCGCTCCACTCATCAGGATAGGCGAGGTCGGAGTCGGCGAACCCGCTTCATTTTCAATCGTAATCGCAAACGCCTTCGCCTCGAGTCCTGCCGGCAGCGGTGGATTCACTACGCTGCCGCTTCCGTGCGCATCCGGCTTGAACACTCCGGCGGGAACTGGACTTCCGCTCATGGGAATCAGCCATAATTCATAGGCCTTCTGCGGCGGTAACGCCGGCATATTACTCGCCAGGAAGACCAGACTGTTGCGGCTCCTCAAATAGAATGCCTTGCCCTGGGGTTGTGGCGGAGTCTTGGTCGCAACCAGGGTCACGCGCTGTGTCTCAGGCTCTATAATCGGCGCCGCAATCTTCCTCAATTCCTCCAGCTGTCGAGCACTCTCAGCCTGGCGGGCACTGGCCGAGGCGAGCGTCGCCCGCAGCGCAGTGTTTTCCTGCCATAGCGACAGAGCGAATACGATGACAGCCGCGGTAGCGGCCCACCCCAGCCATTCCCACCACGGCCGGCGTGCTACCGCGTGCGCCAGCGGTGCACGCGCCTCCCGCGCCACCGCCTCCAGCAAACGCTGACGCGCCCTCTGCGGCGGCCTCGGCCCCACCGCCGATATCGCCAGCAGCGAGGTATCCGCGCGGAGCCGTTCCAACTCCAGCCGGCAGGCTGCGCACGTGGTCAGGTGCTGGTCGAGCTTCGTCCGGTCGTCTCCACGCAGCGCATCGAGCGCGTACAGGGCAAGATCCTCGTCGTATTGTTCGTGCTCACTCATCGTCTACTCAATCAAACCCGCAGCTGCCATACGCTTCCATGGGGGAAAGCCGCCCTCGGCTGTCGGCGGAGCGCAAGCTCCGCTTCGCGCTTCAAGTTTGAAAAGCCTTGCGCAACGCGATCAGTCCCGCCCGAATCCGCGTCTTGATCGTCCCCAAAGGCTCTCCGGTTTTCTCCGCTATCTCCGAATGGCTCATGCCTTCCCAATAAGCCAGCTCCAGCGCGCTGCGTTGCGCCGGAGCCATAGCGCCCATCACCCCACGCACCTTCTCCGCCGCCCGCGCAAGCTCCGCCGCTCCGGCCAAGTCGGGCGCCACGGACAAAACTACATCTTCAATATCTGTTTCTGGACGACGCTTCCTGAGGGAGTCGATAGCCCGATTGCGCGTGACCACGGCCAGCCAGCTCGCTAGACTCCCGCGGGCCGCATTGAACGAGTTGGGATTCCGCCACAGTTGCAGGAAGACCTCCTGCAGAACGTCTTCCGCGGCTCCCGTATCTCCGAGCACCCGCAAAGCTACCGCGTACACTACGGAAGAGTAGCGGTCGTAGAGGTCCGCCATCGCTCCCTGATCGCCCGCCTTCAGGCCAGTAACAATGGTCAGATCCGCTGGAATGATTTGTCCTCGCGAGCTCGACAAATGCTCCTGCTCTTCCTTCAGAGGATATACGAAAGATTGGCCTTCCTCAGATTGCCTTCACACGAGCCATTCTTGAGAATGTGTGCCGCTCAAAACAACCTACTGGCTGAGCTTAATCGCCAACTGGCGTTCCGGCTGCGTCATCTGATTCCAAAGCTTCTGCAGGTCATCTTGCAACGGCTGATTGTCGGGCTGTTTGTGCAGAGCCAGCGCAAACCAGCGGTACGCCGTGGGCAAATCGCGCGGCGTGCAGGTGCCGCTTGAGTAAAGCGCTCCCAGCGCAATCATCGCCTTGGCATTGGACTCCGCAGCCGCAGGTTTCAAAAGCCGCAATCCACGATCGCAGTCCTGGCGCACCCCGCGGCCATAGATGTAGCGCTCTGCTTCCGGCGTAGGATCGGCGGGCGTTGCCGGAGTCGGCTTGCGCTCCCGAGTTCTCGGGGCGGAGGGCTTCGCCTCCACTGCGGGCAGATCGGATCCAGATTTCGCTGGCTCGGCCGCGGAGTTGTCTGTCGAGTCCGAGTCTGTCGACTTATCCCCGGAAGCTTTATCCTCCGGCTTGGCTGGTGGAGGATTATCCGCCGGCGTGCTCGGCGGAGCCGTAGCGTTCGCGGGGGGTGCCTGCTGCGCGCTGCTTTCCGCTCCACTCGATGCCGTGCCACCGCTTGCCGGGGTCGGCGTCGAACCGCTGGCCGCAGCGTCGGGCGTGGCAGGGTTTGGGTTCGGCGGACTCGGCGCTGCCGCATCCGGAGCCGGGGGATTGGGGTTCGCAGTGTTCGGGTTCGCAGTGTTCGGGTTCGCAGTATTCGGCGACGCAGTGTTCGGCGACGCTGCATCCGGAGCTGCAGCCGTACCCGCCGAATCCGGGGCAGGCTGAGAGGGCCGTGCGACTGGCGCTGGCTTCAGAAAATTGAACCCTCCCTGCTTCCATCGCAGGTAGCCGAATCCGCCGATCAGAGCGAGAGCGATTACGGCCACAGCCAGCTTGCCCCACCCCCGCTTCGGTTCGTCTTCATCATCCAACAGGTAATCCAGATTGTCCGAACCGTGCCTCAACCGATCGTTACCGCTTCGCCCGTCTGTTGGCTTATTCAATCCAAGAAACGATGGTCCATTGATTACCGGACTAGGATTGATCGACGGACTAAAGGATGGCGGGGTAACTCTCGTCGCAGGCACGCTCTGGGCTGCCACGCGTGGACCTGAAACGGGCGGCGCCGTAGCCACCGGACCGGTAATGATGGGCGAAGTCGTGACCGGAACTGCCTCGTTCGCCACCAGACTTGCTCCGCACATCCCGCAAAAGCGGTTGTCCCCGGAATTTTCATTTCCGCATCGTCCGCAGCGCACATATCCTCCTTGGCCCATCTTCTAGATTAACTCCACACCCCCATTTCTAGCGAGTACGTTGCAGATGCCGGCCCAGCTACCTTGCAGATTTTAAGGCCGATCGCAACGAACCCGGTTGCCACCAACCGGCACGTGCCAGCTGCTAGCCATCTTTCATGCTATCCTGCGCAAAACCCGAATCCCATCTAGGACGCTCCGTGCTGATTGAACTGCGCTTGGAAAACTACGCGGTCATTGACAACGCAGCCGTGGAGTTCGCCTCCGGCCTGAATCTGCTAACCGGGGAAACGGGGGCGGGCAAATCTATATTGATAGATGCTCTAGCGCTGCTTTTGGGCGATAAAGCGTCGAGCGAAGTGATCCGCACAGGCGCAGAGCGGGCGGTTGTCTCGGCGGTGTTCGAGTGCGCCGGCGCTTCCGGAGACGAGGTCGGAAAGATCCTGGAGCGCAACGGATTGGATGAATCGGAAGACGGCTCTCTGATTGTCCGCCGCGAGATTTCCGCCGCCGGCAAAGGCCGCGTATTCGTTAACAATCAAGCTGCCACGGTTGCCGTGCTGCGCCAGTTCGCACCCCATCTCGCCACCATCCACGCTCAGAATGAATCCCTACTGTCATTCGACGCGGCCGCCCGGCTGGAATTATTAGACGGATTTGCCGGCAGCCGGATAGCCCCTGTTTCTGAGGCATACGAAGCCTGGAAGCAAATTCGTGTCCGCATTGAAGAGTTGGAACAGGGCGAGCAGGACCGGCTGCGGTTAGTAGATCTGTGGATGTTTCAGAAGCGCGAGATCGAAGAAGCGAAATTGCAGCCCGGCGAAGACGAACGGCTGGAAACCGAAAAGCGTGTGCTCGTCAACGCGGAAAAAATCTACAACGCAGCCATGCAAGCCTTCGATCTGCTCTACGAAGGGGATGCTTCCACCTCCGCGTCGTTGCGCTCCGCGCAAAAGCAAATTGCAGAGCTGGCTCGCTACGAGCCTAAGTTTCAGGAAGCGCTCGCCGCTCTCGAAACCGCTCGCATCAGCGTGGAAGATGTCGGCGCTACCGTGCGCGATTATGCGGGCGGAATCCACGCGTCGCCGGAACATCTGGCCGAAGTGGAAGATCGGCTGGCCTCTCTCGATCGGTTGAAACGCAAGTATGGTTCAACTCTTGACCATGTGATCAGCTTCGGAGGCGACGTTGCACGCAAGCTTTCCGAGATTGAAAATAAAGATGAAATTCTGCGCGAGCTGCGTGCGGAAATGGCTAAGGCTACCACCCAATATTTGCGGGCTGCGCGGGAATTATCAAAGAACAGGGAACACGCAGCCCACAAGCTCGAGAAGCTGGTCGAAGCCGAGATCAATGATTTGGCGATGAAATCAGAGTTCCGCATCGCGATCACCACAGTGGAAGCAGAAGGGAACTGGTCGCAGACCGGCATCGATCAAGTCGTTTACCTGATCTCAACCAATCCAGGCGAGCCCTTGCGCCAGTTAGAGCAGATCGCATCCGGAGGAGAATTATCTCGCGTCATGCTCGCCCTGAAAGTGAGCGTCGAGTCGGGACCTGCCAGCAAAGACCGTGTGGCACAGACACTTTTGCCCGCCAAAGCCCGTACCCGTCCCGCCCAGCGCACCATGGTCTTCGACGAAATCGATATCGGCATTGGCGGACGCGCCGCCGAAGCTGTCGGCAGGAAACTGAAATCCCTGGCCCGATCCAACCAGGTGCTGTGTGTGACTCACCTCCCTCAGATTGCCACCTTCGCCGATCATCATTACGTGATCGAGAAGAAAGAGCGCAGTGGCCGCACTCGAACCACGATCCGCCTCATCTCCGGCGAAGAGCGCACCGAAGAAGTCGCCCGCATGCTAAGCGGCGCCAAACTGACCGACACGTCCCGCAAACACGCGGAGCAAATGATTAAAGCAAACAGGTAGCGCTAGCGTCTACCCGACGCGCCGTAGCGCCGGCGTCCCGCCGGCATTCTCAGCTTAAAGATGAGCTTGACGGCCTTCAGAATGCTCATCGCCCAAGCCTTCGCCGAGAAAGTCCCCCTTGTCAGCAACGATCGAGCCTTGGATGGCTGGGGCGAGAAGAGTTCGACGGGATCCCGGTGACCGTCGAGCACGGCATTCG
>DATNKA010000242.1:0-8676 GCA_035603655.1 Candidatus Acidiferrales bacterium
CCCCGCATCCGCCGCCAACGCCAGCGGCTTCGTCCAAATCCCCCTATAGCAAGTGCCCCGGCGGGAAACACTCGGGTCCACGTGGGTGTACGGCGCCGGCGCACGAACGAAACTCAGAATCCATGGCACCAATGAGTAAAATGGCTTTGGGCCTACTTCTGGTTCATACGATTCAGTGTATATTTGGCCGCTGCCATGCAACGTCCCCCGGATCCCCAATTGCTCGGATTCCTTGAAGCCTACGACCGGCACATCTCGGATCTCGCTCTCGCGCTGCGAGAGGTGATTCTTGAGGAAGCGCCCGATGCCTCGGAGTCGATCTACCAGGTGTACACGGTTGCCATTTGGTTCGGGTTCAGCGGAAAGATGAAGGACATGTTCTGTTACATTGCGACCAACGCGGGGCATGTCAACTTGGGATTCCCGCGCGGGAGTACGCTGCCCGATCCGAATCGGGTGCTGGAAGGCGAGGGTAAGGCCATGCGCCACATCAAGCTCAGGAGCCAGCGCGATGTGGATCGTCCCTTCGTGCGGCGCTACATCCAGACGGCGATGGAGCACGCGGCGCGGTTGGGTACGAGCGGAACGGGCAAAAGCGTCGTCAAGAGCGAACGCGGAGTCCCATCGAAGCGCCACGCAAAGAAGCCCCGTGGGAAATAATCTGTACTTACTCATTGAAAATCGGGCGAGTGGGTCAAATGAGTGTTATGGCGATCTTTCAACCGTAACGGGTAACGCCCGTACAATAACGGCAAGACACTTCCGCTGGCTAACGCGCTGGCTCTGGAGACGACCATGCTCGTAGTACGCAAAGCCATAGCGGCGGACGCAACTCTCATCGTGGATATGATTCGTGAACTCGCCGATTTCGAACACGAACTTGAACAGGTCGATATCACTCCCCAGGACCTGCTGCGCGATGGCTTTGGGGCCAACCCAAAGTGTTACGCCTCTGTTGCCGACTGGGATGGTCAACCGGCGGCATACGCGCTTTACTTCTTTACCTATTCGACGTGCAAAGGCCGTAGCAGCCTGTTCGTGGAAGACCTGTTTGTGCGATCCCAGTTTCGCCGCAAGGGGATTGGCAAGGCGCTGTTGCAGCACATGGCTGTAGTCGCCCGCGAACACAACTGCTTCAGTATGCACTGGGAAGTGCTCGACTGGAACACGACTGCCATCGACTTCTATCGTTCGCTCGGCGCGCGAATTGGCAATCGGTGGCTGCCGGTGCTGCTTGTGGGGCGAGCCTTCGAGGAACCTGCTTCGTAAGAATCACTCAGTTGATTTGCGAACTGCATCTCGCGATAACTGTGTCAACAGACGGTTACACTCACCGAGAATCGCCCCGACTTTAGGTTGGCGGTCAAAACGCGCAATCGAGATTTCACGTCAATTGGCGAGTGCCCGCTGGTACGATCGTAACCTTGTAGCATCCGTAGCAAGCACGAAATACTTCAGCCATGTGGTGCCGCGAACGGATTTTAACGAGCCTCCTCTTACTATTCGCGGCGATCCTGCCATTCGCTTTGACTGTGTTGGGGGCATACATCGTTGAAGAACACACGCGAGATGGTAGGCGGGCGATGTGGTTGATCGTGCATTCCCAGAGAATGACTGACCAGCAGCTTGCCCATGCAATTGGAGACGATCCATTTGCGGTGCTGCGGCGTGCGCGCATGATGACGAAAGCGATTGCTCCAACCGTGGCCATTATGGTTGGCTGTTTTGTTGCCCTACTCGTGAGAAGGAAAACTGGCAGATTGGTCGCCCTAGTGCTCACTCCGTATTTTGTGTGGGATTTCTCGAAGACGGCGTTTGCCTACGTTCGCACTCCGGCTCAAACTCTAGTTGAAATAGTAAAGGTGCTGGGCGTAAATGCGGCCTACATTGTCACCGCTGTGTTCATTGCAATTGCGGTCGTGAGGCACCTGGCAAAGAGAGTGCCATTGGAACGCACTTCGCTTTAGGCACCGCTTCCCTCTAATCGAGATGTTACGTCAACTGATCGGCTCTCTCCTTTCTTGCGAGTAGAATTTCAGTGTCCATATGTTTACGGGATCAATCGCAGCGACCGCCTGTTCGTATCGGATCAGAAGAAGAGGCTTGCATGAATGACAACGCAATGAAGCCTCCACTTTTCGAAGGGATGCCGGGGGAGCCTGTGCCTCAGGTGGACCCGGAAGACCTCAAGACTCTTTGGCAAAAGCAGCAAGAAATTCAGGCCCGCCATCCCGGCCAGCTAGTTGCGACGGGTGTGGGTTACGCTCAGCAGATTTGCAAAGCAGGAGCGGACATTCAGGCGGTTGGTTACCGCGTGAGCCTCTTGTGGCTTCTGAGTCAAATTACGCCAACGCAGTTCGCGGCATTCTTAAGAGATGGTCAACCAATTGATGCCGCCTTTCGTGCGGCGGCGAAGGTTCCGGCTGCGTGGATAGGAGAAGGGATCACGGGCCAAGCACCATTCGATTTGGAGGAATTTCTGCAGCTGTGTAGCGAACCCTAGACGCAATTGTTGATGGCGGCGATTACATTTGGAAACCCGAATCGCCGGATGGTTAGTGCAATTGATATTTCAACAACTACGGTGTGCCACGTCGCCACGAATCCCTACCAAAGAACCAGTCAAGTACCACAAAAGCAATGAGCAGTTCGACATTGGCCAGCGGCCCCATAAACAGCAATGGCACCTTCTCCATTTGGGAGAGCACCGGAATTGCTATTGCCGTGAACAGAGCAAGTAGGGCGGAAATGACCGCCCAGAGATGCCAGTTCCTGCGGAAAATCCAGAATGCTTTCGCGGCGTAGCCTAATGCAACGCACGCACTCCCGAGTCCAACAAACCAGTCGTTCTTAAAACTACGATGTATCCCTCTTTCGGTATCATGTATCGTCACAGCGACAGTTATCGTGACCACGCCATTGCGACTGCAAAATATAGAAGGTTGTCTCTCAGGAAATGCTGTTGCACGCCTTCGGCTTGCGTTGCCCGGCCCTTTTTGCCAGTGTTGTTTCCAAGCAACGCCCACGCGCCAAATGCGCTTGCGTACAAGCAAGTGATCGCCACGCAGGTACCAGCCCAACCTGCTCCATGGGGGGAATAATCGCGAGATTAGCAACACAACAACGACGAATGTGGCCACAACGGTTACTGCGGCAACAAAGAGTCGCATTCGCTGGGGTTCGCTCGATTCTGTAAGAATGTTCGCCTAGTTGCCGCTGTAGTCGATGGTTGATGTTAGCAGGCGTTTGCGCTCATTGAGTTGACGCAAGTGCGTGAATCTTCACAAGAAGCTCCCGCGCATCCTCGACCGGGCAGCCCATACGGGTGTCAAACTCGCCCTTGAGATTAATGCCATTGCAGACTTCGTTCAGCGCGTTGTTGATGATGTCCAGTTTGTTTTTTGTGAGTTCAACCGTCATGCCCCTACCTCAACCGCATTATGCTCCTTGCTGCGGCCCCCGGCGTAACTGTTGTAAGCAGGCCATGTCATAAGCTTGCGCCGTCTCTTCGCCCTTACAAGGGGATTTCGATTGTTATCGCGACTACGTCACTTACAATTGAAGCCTGGCTCACCGGGCTTCCAATGCTAGGTTTCTGTCCGAAATTGCCCGTCAGTGACGAAGAGCGTCGATGGGTCGATGATGGCTTCCGGCGCTTGGAAAAACTGCTTGGACGTAGTCGAATGTTGGAGGCAAAGGTCGTTTTGCCAACCGCAGAGGATTTCCCAGACCCCTACGACGCAACTCCAGCATCCGCAGAAATGCTTTTTTGCCGCGTTTGTACTTACATGCAGGTCGATCGCAGCAGCATAGAGCTTGAAGTCTTCACTGACGAAACCGAACAACTAAGTGAGATTCTGCCGCATTGGCGTAGCGACGGCGCAACACGCGCCGCTGGGATGTATGCACCCAATACGAAAAACGACGGCGACGACGAAAAGCGATGCAGGCAGGAGTGCATGGTGGTCGCAATAAGGAGTACACAGCTTAAAGACCCGATGTCACTTGTAGCGACTGTCGCTCACGAACTTGGCCATGTCATCCTCCTTGGTGGTGGTCTACTGAACCGCAACACACCGGACCACGAGCCGATGACAGACCTGCTGACGGTATTCTTGGGCTTAGGCATCTTCACCGCCAATTCCGCCGTGCGATTCAAGCAGTACCAAGAAGACAGACGCCAAGGATGGTCGATGCAGCGACTCGGCTACCTTCCAGAGGAAGTCTACGGCTATGCCCTTGCAAGGTTCGCTGCCGAACGCGGGGAACTGAATGCTAAATGGGGGAAGCATCTCTCAACCAATGTCCGAGCATATTTCAAGGAATCACGCGCTTGGTTGAGAAAGAGCAATCCGCTACTCGGTGGAACGATAGCTAGCGGCTCAGGTCAATTGATGTAGTCAACCTGTTTACAAGAATCAGGAGGTGCAGTACTCTGCCGCAACAGCCACGAGGTTGCCTTTTTTGATCAGGCACCTCTTTGTCGGGAGGCGCTGGTATGACCTCACTCAGCAAGAACGCCAGAGTCGCAGGGTCCTTATACATTGTGGGCTCCTTGGTGGCCGTCGTGCGCCTGATCTACATTCCCAACACGTTGATCGTGTCTGAGAACGCGACTGCAACCGTCAACAACATTGCGAGGCACGAGTTGCTGTTCCGATTCGGAATTCTCAGCCAACTGCTCACTGGGGCCTTGTGGATATTCGTTACACTGGCTCTTTATCGTTTGTTTAAGGGGGTCGACCGGGGCCTTGCGGTGCTGATGGTGATCTTGGGCAGCTTGATGCAAGTCCCTATATTCTTCGTCAACTCGGTGAATGATGCAGCCGCCCTGCTGTTTGTTCGCGGCACCGATTTCCTGTCATTATTCGACAAGCCGCAGCGGGACGCCTTCGCTATGCTGTTCCTCAACCTTCACCACTACGGTGACCTGGCCAACGAGATATTTTGGGGGTTATGGCTCCTGCCATTCGGGCTGTTGGTGTACAAATCGCGCTTCCTGCCGCGCGTTTTGGGTGCTTGGCTGATGATTGCATGCTTCGGTTACTTAGCGTCCAGCTTTACCGGTTTTTTGTTGCCAGCCTACGAAGACAAGGTCATCAGCTACACCCAACCTCTCTTGCTGGCAGAGGTCGCAATCATGCTATGGCTGACAATCGTGGGCGCGAAGGAACGGCGCTTGGCCGCAGCATCCTGATGAACCCATTAGATTTCACGCCAGACTCGAATCCATTCCGCATACATCGAAAACACTGCGGTGACCCCATTAGCTTCAGCAGAGTAGCGTGCTAGCACTCACGGGCGCCGTCTGGTACAAAGATCACTCGGTTTTGCCAATCGAGCTTTCCCTTTTTTTCAGTTCGTGCTGAAGATCCAAGCCACTAATGCCGGTAATGCCGGGAGTCTCACGTCAAGAATCAGGCAACTGGGACCGTCACTGCTCAGACTCGACAACAACTCCTGTGCAGTTCCAAAAGACTTTGAAGGTAAGCCGACGGATTCCAGGAGCTCCCGGAGAGACTCGCACACATAATACGGTTTGTTGTTGGTGTGCCCGTTGCTGTGCCACGTGTTCGGATCCAGCTAACTAATATCGCAGATTTTCTGCGTAGTGTCGGAGTAACTTCCGTGCGGGCTGGTTGTCGGCAAGTCATTGATGTGTATGGCGATCTTAGTCGGGAACTTCTTCAGGCCGCATAACGGCCGATCAGCCGGCTATGGTTTAGAGCCCGGACAAATCAATCGTTGCCCCGTATGCGGCGTGCCAGATGCGTGCAGCATCCGAAGTCCAGGCTGCTTTCGTCGGATTACGTTACGGGTGTCGTTGCATGCCGCCTTTTCCAGAGCTCTGCTTCCAGCTTAATGGCGACGGCCTCAGCATCCAGCACGGACTTTGCTTCCTGAGCTTGGTCTGCCAGGTCCAGTCGCCCCAATTTTCTGGCAGTCTCTGACAGAGCGGCTTTGTGCAACTCAGTAACTGGCTTCTCGCTTGCATGCATGAGCCATTTGCCAACCGCCAACGTTCTCTGGGTTACGCTAATTTCCATGTTCGCCGGCTGTGGAATTGTTGGATGATCTTGTCTGGGGGTGTCTAGATTCAGGGCGTTGCTGAGATCGTTCGCTTGCGCGGTACGTCTTCCCAAGCCGTCGGTCCCCAAATCGAAGCAGTTCATGACGGTCTTCAGGATCGAAGTGTGGTCGAAAACATCATTCGTCAACGTTCCTGCTCGTGTGAAGGGCGATATGACAATCGCCGGGATTCTGACTCCTAAGCGATCAAACGTGAAACCGCTTCCCCCGGGTTGCGACTGCGGAATTACGATTCCATCTGGCGGTGCTGCTTTGCCTGGAGAAACGTGGTCGTAGCATCCGCCATGTTCATCAAACATGATGATCAGTAGTGTCTTCTCCCAGTCTGGGCTGCTCCGCACCGCCGAATAGACGCGGTACGCAAGTTTTTCGCCTTCCTCCACGTTCGAAACACCGAAGAACTGAACCGCATGGGATTCTGGATGCATGTCGTTCTCGGCACCCCATTTGAGCGAGTCCATATAATTAGGCTCGATAAAGGCATAACTTGGCAATCCTCCCGGCGTCCGCGCATCCGTTTCGAAATCGTGTAGGAGCTTGAAATAATCCGGCCGAAGCCCGTAATCCCACACCTTTTCCTGGGTTAGCATCACTAGACTTGTTACTGTCCACCCTCCCGTGTAGACCTTCCACTTCCGACCAGCTTCGGAGAGCAAGTTATAAATCGTCTGACTCGTATTGACGAATAGTCGCCCTCCACCTTCATTATCAACGTATCCCGAAGAAGTTCCTGCTTGCACGAAAGAGCGATTACACAAGGTCTGGGATGGAATAGAACAGAACCAGTGATCACATACGCAATAGTTAATCGCCAGCGTCGACAGCACCGGCAAGGTAGCAGGAGTAAAGCAATTCATGATGATTTCCGGATGTTGGTCATTCGCACGGGCGTAATTGTTTACAAAGCCTTGCATCGTTGGTGAGGTGGCAGGGGGAAGTGGAGTCTTGTTGAGGGTAACGGCCGGCACATTATATAACTGCTCATACACATCTTCGTAAGGTTCACATGGATCAGGATAGGGATCGGTTGATATCTGGCCCTTTCCGACCGGGACATTGCCTTTCGGCCCATAATTAGACAAATTCTTCCCATAGAGACCCTCGAAGTTCGCAGGGGGCTCCTTATTGAAGGGAGCCGGATTGGCGGGGTCATAAAGCCAACCGAAGACATTGTCAAAGGACCGGTTTTCAAGCATCAGCACAACTATGTGTTCGATCTGTTTCAGATTTGCCATTCTTCACCTACCACCTTCGAAAAATAGGGCTTCTGTTGTCCCCACCTCTCCTCGCCGGGCCGCCAGGCCGCTGATCAGTGGTCGTCTTCCCAAGTGCTGACAACTCAACTGCCTCTGGCGCAAGCTCAGGAGACGGAAGCAGGCCCGGCTGAATCCCGCGGCCAGGATCGAAATTGAGATCCGGGGAATCGATAATATTCTACTGTTGTCAGAGGATGCCGTGGCAAGGGCAGTCATAACCACTGATTTCGCTTCACCTGCCGAAACGGCGCAGGCTCTTGATGTCTCTCGCGCCAGTCGGGAGAAGCTGGTCCGCATGGCCGAACTCGCCATTCACGAACCCGCAGCCACAGAGGCAAGGCCAAGAGCAATGGCGCACTGACCGTCTCCTGAAGGGCGCGCGCAAGCGTCGTTAGACAGAAATCGGTTTTTCTCAACCTTCCTTACGGCGCTCGCTTCCGTACTCTTTTTCTAGTTCTAGCCTACGTAGCCGGGACCAGCGCTTTCGGTCTTATCCCGAGAGCGACGCTTGAGATTCCAGAAAGTGCTCCCCGGCTGGACCGGATTGTGACGCGCGTGGAATCGTGCCGATATTCCATTCACGATATGTCTCGGGTTCAACTGGACCGTCGAACGCCGCCGACTCCGCCCTTCAACATGCCCTTTGAACTAGGTCTCGCGGTTGGGTACCACACCCGTCGTGCCAACAAAGAACATACTTGGTTTGTGTTCGAGGCCAAACCATGACGGCTGGAGAAATCGTTGAGCGACCTGAACGGAACAGACGTCTACACGCACGGTGCCACTCCCGCCGGCGTCTTCCGTGAACTGCTAAGCGCCTTCCTGCGACACCACCACCAACCAGCGGTGCGGCAGATGACTGTGATCTTTGAGGCGCTAAGCAAGAACCTGCGCCCGATTCTTCGGGAGACCGGTGGTGCTTCGCCGTTCGAAACGAGCGTTTTCAGGCGGCTTAGCGTTTACGCTAGTGCCCTCGCGGATGAACTCGTAAAGCGGTGAACTCGCAATTCGAGAACCCCGCTGTTCAAGTGAAGGTGATTCCCGGTAGTCCCCGTCGATTGTGGTCGTCATTCTGGTTTCATTCCCAGCTGCTTGATCACTGCCTCCTGTTCCGTGGTCCACGTGCCGGACATGTCTCCATATTGCATGAGAACCGTCTTCTGCGCGTACATCTCTGTGGTGGTATGAAACTCCTTCACATTCGCCTGGCGCCCGGAAAGGTCCCAATGGCTACCAGAGAGACAGCGATCATGCCTACCCCTATCTATTCGGTCGTATATAGACAGTACCCATGGCCGTAGCGGGAATCGCCAAGCAAACCGCGTGGGTC
>DATNKA010000243.1:0-3565 GCA_035603655.1 Candidatus Acidiferrales bacterium
CCGGCAACGCCTGCTTTGCCGAAACCGATGCGCAGGATCTCGACCTGGCGAAACGAACAAAAAATCTCGGCATGAGCCTGGAATTGACTTTGTTTTTCGATGGCGGCGGCTCGGCCAGCGTTCCGTCCGCGTGGTCTGGGCAGACGCTCGCTCAGTTGCAAGCCGATATCTACAACTACGTAAAAGCCGAGATCATGTCGTATCGCCAGGCCGGTACCATGCCCGACCTGGTGTCGATCGGCAACGAGGTAGATACCGGATTCCTAGGCCCCACCGGCAGCCCCAGAGGAGCTGATTTCACCGGGTTCGCTGCCTTACAAATCCAGGCCATGCAGGCCGTTGCCAACGCCGCCTCCGATACGTCGATCGGCCCAGCGATTCCCGCGCCGCTTACTTGCATTCACATCACTCCCGCATGGAATCTCACTCAGTTCTTCACGCTGGCCAATCAAAATAGCATTCCCTACGACGCCATCTGTCAGAGTTACTATCCCTTCTTTCACGGCCCTTTGACCGACGCGCAAGCCGCTCAAACTAATCCCAGCAACCAACCTGTGGAGCAGGACGTGCTCGTCGCCGACGCCAATAGCATTGGCAAGCCCATCTTCATCATCGAGGCGGGGGACCATTACGAAAACGGATTTGACTCGAATGATCCCTGGTACAGCCCGCCGACTGTAGCGACGCAGGCCCAATTCCTGAGGGATCTTCAGACCGTGCTGCAGGGCCTGCCCAACAACTTAGGAATGGGCGTTGCATACTGGGATCCGGCGGGCGTCAACATACCCAGGTTGAACGGCGGTTATTTCAATGGCGGCGCCGATCTGCCGGATGCAATCTATGTGTGGAACGGCCTGACCATCTTTGACAATGCGGATACATCAGGCGCCACCAACGTGAACGATCCAAATTATTCGACGCCACTTCCAGCGTTGGATGCGCTCGGTGGGCGATGATCTGTTCCTCTCAGAATGAAAACCAACGCTTCTTTGCGCTCTAAGGAGCAGACGATGATAGAAACCGGCGTGTTGCAGAGTCCCCTGAGCCGCCGCCAACTGCTCAAGGGAGCGGTCAGCACGGCGGCAGTTGTTTCCGCGTCCTCATTCATGGGCGCCAGCTACGCGCAGTCTGGGTCTGAAACCATTGCGCAAAGAATCCGGGAGAGTTTTGACCTCGGTTGGAAGTTCCGCAGAAGTGATTCTCCTGGCGCGGAAGCCCCCGCGTTTTCTGACGCAGACTGGAGAACTCTGGATCTGCCACACGATTGGAGCATTGAAGGCAGCTTCGACGAAACGGCGCCCTCCAGTGATTGCGGCGCGTATCTTCCCGCCGGCATCGGCTGGTATCGCAAGCAATTCCGCATCCCAGATTCCTACAAACATAAAAAGCTTACCATCGAGTTCGACGGCATTTACCAGCTCAGCGATGTGTGGATCAACGGACACTTTCTCGGCAAGCGTCCCTACGGATACGTGCCATTTTTCTACGACCTCACACCCTACGTGAATTTCGGAAACGCGAACCTGATCGCCGTCAGAGTCGATAACTCGCATCAGACCAATTGCCGCTGGTACTCGGGCTCGGGAATCTATCGCCACTCCTGGTTGCTATCTACAAACAAAATCCACATCGCCCACTGGGGTACTTTTGTCAGCTCGCAGCAGATATCGAAAGAAGCGGCGAGTCTGGGCATTAACACGAGGGTGAGCAACGAAAGTGGGAACGCGGCAAACTGCACGCTCATGATCGAGGTTGTTGACCGCGACGGAAATGCAATCCAGAGCATTGAGGCTGCTCAGAATGTTGCCGCCGGCAAAGAATACGAATTCCTGCAGCAAATAAAAGTAAGCTCCCCTCGCCTCTGGTCGGTTGCCGATCCCTATATGTACAAGGTCCACAGCACTGTGCGGGTTCAGGGCCACGTGGTGGACGAATACGATACCCCGATCGGCATTCGCGAAGCGGTCTTCGATGCGGATCGCGGATTCTTGTTGAACGGCGAGCGCGTCAAGCTCAATGGAGTTTGCCTCCACCACGACGGAGGCAGCGTGGGCGCCGCGGTTCCGGAGAGGATTTGGGAGCGGCGTCTGGAAATTCTGAAGGAAATGGGCTGCAACGCCATCCGCACCAGCCACAACCCCTATGCCGCCGAATTTCTGGATATATGCGACACCATGGGCTTCCTCGTCATGAATGAGGGTTTCGACGAGTGGAAGGTGCCGAAGGGCCAGATCGGCCCCAACGGATATGCCGAATATTTTGACGAGTGGTACGAGCGCGATGTACAAAACTTTGTCCGGCGTGACCGCAATCATCCTTGCGTAGTGTTGTGGAGCGCTGGGAACGAAATCGGCGACCAGGGGAGCCCGCAAGGTCCGGAGACTCTGCGAAAGTTGCTCCAGGTTTTTCACTTTGAGGACCCGACGCGCCTGGTGACTGCCGGCTGCGATCACATTCATTCCGAGCCTGCTTCCGAAGCGGCAAGTCCAGAGTTTCTCGCTCTTCTTGATGTCGTTGGTTACAACTACGCGGACCGCTGGCGCGACCGGAAAGAAAAGTATTACAGCATCGACCGCCATGCGTTTCCGCAAAGGCGCTTCCTTGGAACCGAGAGCGAGGCAATGGGCGGCGCCCGCGGCGAATATCCCGACTTGTTCTCCGTCAAAGATCCTTCGCCGGACTTCTTCCAATTCCTGCGGGGAAGAAACGTCGACGTGGAACAGTTGTGGAAATTCGTCAGCACTTATGATTACGTTGCCGGAGACTTCATGTGGACCGGAATCGATTATCTGGGCGAGTCACGCTGGCCCATGAAGGGTTCGTCGTCCGGCGTCATTGACACCTGTGGCTTCAAGAAAGACGGCTTCTATTTCTACCAGAGCCAGTGGACAGATAAGCCCGTGCTGCATCTGTTTCCCCATTGGAACTGGAAGGGAAGGGAGGGCCAAGTCATCCCGGTCACCTGTTTCACAAATTGCGACACCGTCGAGTTGTTTCTCAACGGACAGTCGCTTGGAGTGAAAGGCTACGAGTTCCCTCGGGTAGGCATGGAGGGCCGCTGGGCCAATCTGCCGGAGCGAGCGAAGGTCCTGCGCACCACCGCGGACCTGCACTTATCCTGGGACGTGCTCTATGAACCGGGTGCCCTGAAAGCGGTCGGGACTAAAGACGGAAAGATCTTCGCAACGGCCGAAATTTATACGACGGGACAGCCGGCTTCGATCGGCTTGTCGCCGGACAAGGGGTCCATTGTGGCGGATCCGAGCGACGTGGCCCACGTTACGGTCCATATCTTGGACGAGAGCGGCCGGGTGGTACCCACCGCGGACAATGAAGTTAGCTTCGAGATAGAGGGCGCAGGGTCGCTCCTTGGAACAGACAATGGAAACCCTGCGAGTCACGAAAACTACAAATCTAATTGTCGAAGGGCTTTTAACGGATGGTGTCTCGCCATCGTGAAATCGAATGGCAGAACGGGTGAGATTCAGCTCAAGGCCGTTTCGCCGGCGCTTCAAGCAGCCCGTGTGATCATCGCAACCAAGGTGTGAATGCTGAAACGTTTCGA
>DATNKA010000244.1:0-6924 GCA_035603655.1 Candidatus Acidiferrales bacterium
ATCTCGCGGTGAGTCTTGCCGTGGTCATTCACGCGCCAGAGATAATCGCCGCTGGGCATGGGAGTGAAAGTTCCGTCAAGCGGGAGAATTTCCAGGCCGTGGCGTGGGAGATCGAGGTCGCGGATGATTTCCGGCCGCAGCAGCGACACGACGTAGGAGCAGACCGAAAACTTGAAGCCAGGAAAAACTTCTTCCGTGCAGGCGGCGCCGCCGAGAATGTGGCGGCGTTCGAGAACCAGAACCTTCTTTCCCGCACGCGCGAGGTAGGCGGCGTTCACGAGTCCGTTGTGGCCGCCACCGATCACGATAACGTCGTAGGAATTAGCCATAAGCTCTTAGCCTTTAGCTGTTGCGTGCTGGTTGAGGATGCGACCGAAGAAATAGTAGCGCAGTTTTGGGCCCGCGAGTATTAGAGGCCGCTGGGAAGGACGCTCCAGTTGCGGAGGACGTTCGATAAGATCGGGATGATTGATCGCATGGCAGGAGCCGAAGCGTCATTCTATCGGGAATGGGGAGTTTTGTCTGCAAGATTGCGGTGACCAACTGGGCTGGGTACGTCGATAGAAACAGGAGAGGATTTTCACAATGCGCCGACTGGGCCTTGTGGTCCTAATGCTAAACACACGCACGTTCGGGAGGGATACCCACAGCGACCATCGAGACTAAGTGCCCGACCGGAAAACCGCTGAGCGAATCGCAGAGGCTGTTCTCGAAGCGCAATTCGGAGAGGAGCGGATAAAGACCCCAGGGCCCGCTGCTTGTCGACGAGTCCAATAAGGACTTCTGGATCGTGCAGGTATCTGGCGGGAAAAAGGCGATGCCCACGCCAGGCGGCGGACCTGCGGTAGGCATCAATAGGCACTCTGGGTGCATGCAAGTGATGGCGTACATGAAGTGAGTTCTCAAACCCGTCCTTGGTCTCAGTTTCTGGTAAAACGCACCCACTGAAAATCATGACGTGCCGGGGTTGCTGCGCAAGTCCGCGGGTGCATATAATCCGGCTTCGAGCCAAATCTTTGCATGAGGCCACTCCTTTGCCTATTGGAACCGCGTTTCACGAGCGAACCTTTCCGCTTTGCCAAAGCTTGAATTACCGCGAGTGGTCGGGATACTACACGGTCAGCGTGTATGAGGTCCATCATGAGCACGAGTACAACGCCATTCGCAATGCGGCGGCGTTGATTGATATCTCGCCGCTCTACAAATATCTGATCACGGGCAAGGACGCGACACGGCTGGTGAACCGCGTGATCACGCGCGACATCAACAAGGTGAAAGTGGGGCAGGTGATTTATTGCTGCTGGTGCGACGAAGAGGGCAAGGTCATCGACGACGGAACGATTTCGCGGCTGGAGGAAAATGTTTATCGCTGGACGGCTGCTGACCCCAGCCTGCGCTGGTTCCGGCAGAACGGCCTGAATATGGATGTGCAGGTCGAAGATATCTCCGAAAAAGTTGCCGCGCTGGCTCTGCAGGGGCCGACTTCGGCGAAGCTGTTGAAGTCTGTGGCCGAGGCTGATATTGCAAATCTGAAATATTTCCGCGTGACCCACGGCAACATTGCGGGCGTGCCGGTGGATATTTCACGCACGGGTTACACCGGCGATCTGGGATACGAAATCTGGGTGCCTCTAAAGGAGGCCAATGACGCGGTGAAAGTCTGGGATGCGCTGGCGGAAAAGGGCAAGCAGTTCGATCTGCACGCGGCGGGGATGTTGGCGCTGGATGTGGCGCGGGTGGAAGCTGGGCTCCTGCTGATCGAAGTGGACTACGGTAGTTCGAAGAAGGCGCTGATTCCGTCGCAAAAGTATTCGCCCTATGAACTGGGTTTCGCGAAGATGGTGCATCTTGAGAAAGAGAATTTTATTGGCAAGCGCGCGCTGGAGCAGGATGCTAAGAACGGGGTGTCGCGGCAACTGGTCGGCGTCGAAGTGGATTGGACCGATGTGGAAGCGCTCTATGAACGCTACGGTCTTACCCCTGCCGCCCCCAGCCAGGCTTCGCGGGTGGCCGTGCCTCTTTACGGGGGAGAAAAGCAGGTTGGCAAGGCTACGACTACGACTTGGTCACCGATCCTGAAAAAAATGATTGCTCTCGCCAGCGTGGAAACGGGGCATTCAAAGCTCGGAACGCAACTGCAGATGGAGATTACGATTGAGGCCATTCGTTTGAAGACCAATGTAAAAGTGACCGGGCTACCGTTCTTTAATCCGCCGAGGAAGACGGCTTCGCAAGTGTAACTCTCGTCGATGTATAAGTTCTTCCTCCTACAGATTGTGAGGATTGTGGCCTGCCACACGGGAGTACAAACATGCGATCACAGGACAAGGCGATCTTCCTGGAAGCGGCACGCCAGTTTCAAGTCTGGATTCTCGTGCGTCGAACAAACCGGGCGTCATTGGAATATGTGGGCCGGCCCGGATACACGCCGAAACGAATTGATTGCAAGGCGAAGACCGCCGACGTCGATATTGCTCCTTACCGGCTCGCGGGATTAGTCGTGGATCCAGGCACCCATCCGAAAGCTTTCAAGCCCGGCAAGGCTGCGAAAGCCGCGGATTGCTGGGCTGCGATGAAGCCTCTGCTGGGCCGAGTTTATAAGGTTGATAGCGACACCAAAAGCAAGCACTATGGCTGCCTGCAACTGCAGGGATCTTACATTCACGGCGACTACGATCTCTACGACGTGATCGACGTTGCCCAGGTCCAGCGCAATCTGGCGGCGGTTGAAACCCTGCTGGGCCAGCCGCACCGTCGCGGGGCGAAGGTACTTACGGTTCAGAACTTCATCAACGCCCGCATTGGTTCCCCGATGATTCAGCACGGCGGCGAAGCCCAATATGCGGATCATTCCGAACAGTCGATCGATGCCTTCGGGCCCACCGGTGAGGACGTAACGATTCTCAACGAATTCAGCGTCCGCAGCTGGTACGAGAAACGCTTCGGCGGCCGCCAGGTGCTGGTGTAGTGAGCGCCCGCTAAAGCCTCACCGCGGGATGTATTCATTGAGCAGCGGGACCACGTCTGAGGTGAAGGGAAGAAGCCGTAGCTCGGCAGCATCCGCTGTCTCTCCCCGGAGCATGTCCGCTGTGATCCGCACCAGGGCGCCGTCGCTGCGATTCATGCGAATCGCGTCTTTTACCAGATAAAATTTGGCCCAATATTCGCTGGCGACTCCGCGATCGTGGGCCCAATACCAGTAGAGCACCAACTTGCGCGCCGCTCCTTTGGAGATGACATAGCGGTTCGCCGGAAACGGAGAATGGCCGGCTAGCGAAATCGTAACGCGATCATTTTTCTCGGGAGTCCAGCCGGCGCCGGGTAGACAATTCTTGGGAGAGTGGATGGTATCTCCGGTGCGCTGGCTGGGAAAATAAGCCAGGAAAAGATCAACGTTCGGCAGCCCGGGATCCTGAGCTCGATAGTTGCGGACCAGAAAATCCCCGGCTCCAAGTACATCTAGAGTTTCCTTATCCAAGGGAATGTCTTGGCCGCGCCACTCGCCGAGTTGCGCGGGAAACGATGAAAGCGGCAAACGAGGCGGAATGAGTTCGGTGCGGCCTCGCCCCTCCAGCAGAATTGCCGTCAGTGCGATGAGGCCGGCAGCGACCACGAAGCGCAACGTGCCGAGTTGCCTCATGATTCGTCACCTTCCCCGGGCCAGATCACACGAATCGTACGGTGCAGAAGATAAAGCATCACCAGGGACGCGACAAACATAAGCCAACCCTGGAACTCATGGAAAAATCCCTGCGCCTTATCCGGATCCCAGTATTGCACCAGCAATCCCGTGCCGACGACGCGCAAACTGTTGGCGGCGACGGCGATAGGAAGCGAAGCCAGCGTTAATAGCACGCGCAAAGACGTCTTGCGCTCCATCAGATAACCGTAGATCACGGCAAGCGTTGTGAGGGACGTCAGTGAGCGAATACCACTGCAGGCGTCGGCGACTTCCAACCTCATCGCAGGCAGATTGATTATGTTGCCCTCGCGCAGAACCGGCACGCCGAACCATGGCAACGTAGTGCTGGCCACTTTCGAAGCCAGCAGTTGCAGCGGGAAAGTAATCTGATTGAAGACGATGGCGGGAATGGGGATCATCAGCGCCAGGAAAGCCCAGGGAAAAAGAACTGCGCGAAAAAAATCCCACCCGAGAAACAGGACGACCAAACCAGCCAATACAATCATCAACGACAAGCGCGAGAGGAAGATCTCGGCGCCCATTTGACCGAGAATCAGTACGCACAATCCGAATCCCAAAATCAAAACGCCGGACCATGAGGGGCGCGGCGTCGCGCCCGCCAGTCGGGTGCGCTGCTGCCAAATCACGAAAGCGGCAAAGAGCGGAACGAAGAAACCGTGGGAGAAATTGGGATCGTGCCACCATTGTGACACCAAGTGCGAAAGGGTAGGAATGTATAGCAACAGCAAAAGCCCACAGAGCGTGAGGGTTTGCCACACGCGGGGCCACGCCGGATTAGTGGCGGGTGCCGGGTGCGCAACTGGGGGCTCAGCTTGCAACACTTGGCTCAAGGGCAGCCTCGGAACTTACCGGGGGACATCCACTAGCATAAGCGAAGTCAGGAACCCCCGCAATTATGACCGGGATACCGGGGGGGCGGGCGAAGCAGACGGCGAATCTATGCTGGCATAATCAGTGGACCGGCAGGTAGGCCGTTAAAGAGAAAGGATTTGCAGTATTTTCTCCCGCACAGATCGTACCGGGACATCTGGCCATCGGATTACGGAAAACACTGTAAGCCATTCCCGAGTTGGCGAGCGTAAGCTTTTAAGCGGCAGCATGCACTGCAGTGTCGGAATCCCTGGATGAACGTTCAAGTAAGGAGAGATAGCTATGAAAAGCAAGTTGGTGGTTGTCGTGTTCATTCTGTTATCGCTCGCCACGTTGGGACTTGCACAGGACCGTGACCAGCCTTCGGCCAAGTCTCAAGATCGCATCACACGGGAGGTTCGCCACGAACTTCTCATGCTCCCCTATTTTGGTGTGTTCGATTACATTGCTTTTAAAGTGGAAGGCAGCACTGTAACCCTGCTGGGCCAAGTTGTACGACCTTCGCTCAAGTCTGACGCTGAAAATGCGCTGAAGCATATCGAAGGCGTCGAGAAGGTGGATAACCAGATTGAGGTTCTACCCCCGTCGCCTATGGACGACGGTTTGAGGATTCGTCTATATCGCGAAATCTATGGCTATCCGAGTTTGGAGAAATATGCTCTCGGGGTGCAGAAACCAATTCGCATCATCGTGAAAAATGGCCGCGTCGCGCTGGAAGGCGTGGTCGACAGCGAGACGGATAAGAATTTGGCGGGCGTCCGCGCCAACAGTGTTCCGGGAATCTTTCAGGTGACGAACAATCTGCAAGTAGTCCCATCGAAATAACAGTGAGGGATTGAGATTAGAATCTTCAAGAATCGAAGGGTGCGCGGCGGCAGTTCATGGAACTGGATGCTGCCGCGCCAGTTCCTGGCTCCCCAGATTTCGCATATCGTTTTAGGCGTCTTTCCCGAACGGATCTTCGAGCGACGGGCTTTGCGGGGTGAACAACTCAGCGCCGTTTTCCGTGATGTGCATGTCGTCTTCAAGACGGATGCCGAATTCTCCGCGAATGTAGATACCAGGCTCGTTGCTGGTGGTCATGTTGGCCGCAAGTTTGGTCGTGTTGCCTCGAACCAGATAAGGCCACTCATGGCCGTCCATGCCCATGCCATGACCAAGGCGATGGGCAAAGTATTTATAGTCGGGTCCGTAGCCGGCATCGGTAATCACTTTTCGCGCCGCCCCGTCGACCGCGCCGCATTCTGTTCCCGGACGCGCTGCCGATAATGCTGCTGCCTGGGCGCGGTGCACGATTTCGAAAACTTCTTTCATTTTGTTCCCGTTTTTTCCCGGAAGAGTGCCCAGCACAAACGTACGCGTGATGTCGGATTGATATCCTTCCACGGTACAACCGTCGTCAATCATCACGATCGAACCTTCGCGGATCACCTGCGGAGTGCTCGATCCATGCGGGTAGGCCGTGTATTCATCTACTTCCACGCTGGCTTCGCCGGGGAAGCCCAACTGTCCATAAGCGGCTGTGATCAGATTCTCTACTTGCTCCTGGGTCATGCCCTCACCCAGCGCGTGATAGACCGCTTCGTAAGCCGCGAGGGTTACCTGCGCCGCCAGACGCATGAGTGCGATCTCGTGCGGGCTCTTGATCATTCGACACCCTGCAGTAACGGGCGTCGCGCTGGTCAGGGTGAGCTGCGGCGCGGCCTTGGCGATCCCATCGGCAAAGAAGAAGCGCATTGTTTCTTCGATCCCCAACTTGCCCGAAGCCAGGCTACGTTCTTTGAGGCCTTGCGCAACCAGACGATAGGGACTCTCATCCTCCTGCCACGTGCGTAGATCGGAGCGCTCACCATCGGGCGCGCTCGCGATCTGCTCACGAGCGCGGGCTTCTTCGAACGCCGGGCAGACATAGAACGCCGAGCCCTTCGCGGGCAGCACGAAAGCAAACAAGCGTTCGCCGCCCCACCAGCGAATTCCGGTGAAGTAATTAAGCCCGGTGCCGGACATGAGCACCACGGCGTCGATCGTATTCTCCCTCATCAATTGGAGTGCGCGCTCCAGTCGTTCGCGGCGTTCTTCTCGTGTAATGGGTGCGGCTTCACTCTTTCGCGACTTCAGGCGCGCCAGAGACGGCGGCAGGGAAGACCCTGGCTTTTCGTTGGTTGGCGTTTGGGCGGCGGCGAGAGGTAAAGACAATGCGGCGATTCCGGCCCCCAGCCCCCCTACCTCAAGAAAATGCCGTCGCGAGATCATGAAGCCTCCAGACGCGAAAATGACAGCCCCGTCATTATAGGGGTAAGGTGTTGCAAGGAACTTCAGCATGGAAGCTGGTTTTCAGTGCGCGGGATGTG
>DATNKA010000245.1:0-8018 GCA_035603655.1 Candidatus Acidiferrales bacterium
GGTGGTCGCGTTATTGGTCCTACACGGACCAGGAATTTGAACAACTCATTCAGGAATTTCACGCGCACGCTACTCCGCTCGACGTATTGGTGATGGACATTGATTGGCATCCCACTTTCAGTGAGGTAGCAGGAAATGTCAAGCTGGACGCCTCAGGCCACAAACTGGGATGGACGGGTTATTCCTGGAACAAATTGTTGTTTCCCGATCCAACTCAATTTCTCGCCGATGTGCACGAGCAAGGTCTCAAAACCACACTCAATATTCATCCCGCGTCCGGCGTGCAGCCGTGGGAGGATAGCTATCCCACTATGGCACGCTCAGTGGGAATCGATCCGGCAAGCAAACAGTATGTCCCCTTCGACATTACCGACAGGAACTTTGCTACGAATTATTTGAAGTATGTGATCCATCCGCTCGAGCGCCGAGGAATAGATTTTTTCTGGCTTGACTGGCAGCAGGAGGATACGACAAAACTTTCTGGCGTGAATCCCACGTGGTGGCTGAACTATGTTTTCTTCACCGATCAGGAGAGGGAGAAAAAACGCGCTCTATTGTTCCACCGCTGGGGCGGGTTGGGCAACCACCGTTATCAAATCGGCTTTTCGGGCGATACCGTTTCCGTTTGGGAGTCGCTGGCTTTTCAACCTTATTTCACTGCGACAGCTGCGAATGTGGGCTATGCATATTGGAGCCACGATATTGGCGGCCACATGCCCGGCGCCATTGAACCGGAGCTATATTTACGCTGGATTCAGTGGGGAATTGTTAGCCCGATCCTCCGCACGCATACTACGAAGAATCCTGATGCCGAACGCCGCATCTGGGCCTATCCGGAACCATATTCGGACTTGATGCGTGACTGCTTCGCGCGGCGTCATGGCATGCAACCCTACATCTACACCGAAGCCCGAAAAACATATGACTCCGGCCTCGCATTTCTGCGTCCACTCTATTACGACTGGCCTGAAGCGCCACAAGCTTATGACGCGAAAAATGAATATATGTTTGGTGACGATATTCTCGCTGATCCCATCACGCAACCGGTAGCGAAGGATTCCCAATTGGCGAAACTTTCTGTCTGGCTGCCGCCGGGAGATTGGGTCGAATGGGATACGGGCGCGCATTTTCAAGGCCCGGTGACGGTTGAACGCAGTTTTTCCATCAGCCAGATTCCTTTGTACGTTAAGGCCGGCAGCATTATTCCCATGCTGCCGGTGGCAAGCGATACCGGAACGAAGCGCGCAGATCCTCTCGTTCTTACTGTGTTTCCATTAAAAAATGGTCAAACATCCTCCTATCGCCTCTATGAAGATTCGGGTGATAAGCCGAGCTATCAAAAGGGCGAAAGCGCATGGACCCAAATCCACGCAATGGCGAACCATGATGGGAATATACTGAACGTGACGATCGCGCCGGTTGAAAATCGCTACCGAGGAATGCCCACCGAACGCGGATATGAACTGCGGCTCCCGGGTAGTTGGCCGCCTTCGTTCGTGAGCGTCAATGGAAAGGCGCTGTCGTATGCGAGGAAAAAAGGTGATACTGGTTGGCGCTTCGATGGCAACACATTCACGGCGGTCATTACCATCCCTCGTCTTCCGGTCACGGATGCGGTAAAGATCTCGGTACGAACCGATCTTGAGATGGCGCGAAATCGAGCGCTGCTCGACGGTTTTGCCGGAAAGATGACTCGCTTACGTGAAACCTATAACATTCTGAACGCGAATTGGCCGGAGGCCTGGTGCCCAGATCCGCTTGTCAGCGCGATGCAAACGGGAGACCGCATCGGCTATTATCCGGATACTGCATTTGCCGAGATGAGTGCGCTACAGCCCAAACTGGCGGGATTGAGCGGTCTGCTCGAAGCCATGCATGCCACTGAGAGCTCGCCCGCATTTGCAGCGAAGAATGTAGACTCGAACACCAAGCAGCCGAGTCGCAAGCTCGAGGAATACAACGCAGTGATTGATACCGCCTTGGCCCACATTGCCGAGATAAGTGAAACCCGGCCACGGGCTGCGATCGAGAAAGCCAAGACGCAAGAGCCGTAGTGCCAGGTTGTCCGTAATGACCAGAAGAGACCTGCTGTCACTGTTCGTTTCTCTCGGGGCCGTTGCTCAAATCACAAAGCTCAAAGGCGAATCATTGTTCAAGGTCGATCCTCCAAAGGGCATCGACTTTGTCCTTCGTAACTCGCCCACCCCGCGCAAGTATCTGATCGAAACGATGCCGGGCGGGATCGCACTGCTCGACTACAATAATGACGGCTTTCTGGATGTTTTTCTTGTGAACGCCGGCCGTGTCCCCGCCCGGATGCGCAGTCCGGTTGATTTTAATCGTCGCAATCCTTCCTACTGGAACCGCTTGTATCGCCAGAACAAGGACAGAACCTTCACCGACGTCACCGCTCAAGCCGGTTTACAAAACGCCGGAGATGCAAACTATGGAATGGGGGTTGCGGTAGGCGATTACGATAACGACGGCTTCCCCGACATCTATGTCACAAATTTTGGAAAAAACGTTCTCTATCACAACAACGGTGACGGCACCTTTACGGATGTCACCGCAAAGGCAGGAGTCGCGGCCGGAGGCTGGTCCGCTTCGGCTGGATTTTTCGATTATGACAACGATGGAAATCTTGACCTCTTCGTCACGCGTTATCTGGGTTGGACTCCGGAAACGAGCAAGACCTGCGGCCGCGTTGGCGATCCAATGTATTGTCCGCCCGGCGAATTCCCACCCACTACGAATATCCTTTACCACAACCGGGGAGACGGCACGTTTGAGAATGTAAGCGCGGCTTCTGGCATCGCCGCCAAAAAAGGTCACGGCTTGGGAGTCGCTTTTGCTGACTACGATGGCGACGGGTTCACTGACATTTTTGTCGCTAACGATGCGACTGAACAATTTCTCTTTCACAACAACGGAAACGGCACCTTCAGCGAAGTGGCCCTGGATTCCGGTGCGGCGCTTACCAGTTCTGGCAAAATGCCCTCGGGCATGGGCGTTGTTTTTCAGGATTACGACAACGACGGACTTCCTGATCTCCTCGTCACTCAACTTCCGCACGAACCTTACGTGGTTTTTCACAATGACGGGAAAGGTTCATTCAGCGCGCAGGAACTCGAAACCGGGTTTGGCGCGATATCGGGAAAATCCTCTGGTTGGGGAGTCGGGCTGGAAGATTTCGACAACGACGGCTGGAAGGATGCCTTTATCGTTCAAGGTCATGTTTTCGACAACGTCGAAATATACGATAGCTCACTCCGCTATCGCGACGCTCCCCTGGTCGCGTTAAACGATCGCGGACATTTCGCAAAAGGTGATCTTGGTTCGAACCTGCCGACCGCCGGGCGCGGAGCGGCATTCGGCGATCTGAATAATGACGGCTGGATCGACGTGGTCACTACCTCACTTGGAGAGCGGCCGCAGTTTTATTTGAACCGCGGCGGGAAGTTGCACTGGCTTACCATCACCCTCCGCGGCAAACGCAGCAATCGCGACGGTTTCGGTGCTCGTGTTCAGGTAAACGGCCAAACGCGATTTGCGACGGCGGCGGGAAGTTACCTTTCCTCGAACGACAAGCGATTGCATTTTGGTATTGGAATGGCTGAGAGCGCCGACGTAGAAATCAGGTGGCCCTCAGGTATTCGTCAGGTGTTGCATGGCGTTAAGGCGAATCAATTCATAATCATCGAGGAATCAGAGCGCTCATGATTCGAGCATTGCTGTTGGTTCAACTGTTACTGCAGATGCAAGTGGCGGGTCCTCCGGTGACTCCGGAGGTAAGCAGGTTGCTGCAATCGGGGAGTGATGCCGAGAGCCGCAACGAATTCGATCGGGCCATTGCTGATTTTCGCAAGGCTGCCGACCTCGACCCGACCTCGACCGTCGTGCTTCTCAGGTTAGGCGATGCCTATGTGAAAAAGCGGGACTACGCGGCGGCGATTTCGCCCTTGAAGCGCGCCGCGGAATTAAGTCCCGATTCGCTTCCCATTCATCAGTTGCTAGGGTACGCACTACTGTCGGAAGGTTATGCAGCAGATGCCATTCCTCATTTGCAGATCGCTCACGATTCTGGCGCACTCGGAATTGCGCAGCTACAGGCGGACCAACCCGCGGAGGCCATAGTCAATTTGGGCGCGGCTCTTTCAAAAAACCCGGGCGACCCTGACCTTCTTTATTACTTGAGTCGTGCGGGTTCTGCTTTGTCGTCGCAGTCTGAAGATAAACTGCTTTTGACATTTCCTCAAAACACACGTGCCCACGAAGTTTTGGGACAACATTATTACGCAATGAAGATGCTGCCGGAGGCCATAAAGGAATACGAACAAGCCCTGGCGCAGCGGCCGGATTTACCGGGGCTACGGATCGAGCTTGGACAGATATATGCTGCGCGTTCGGAATGGGCACAAGCGGAAGAACAATTTCGCGAAGAGACAAAGCTGCAGTCCGGGAACGCCGAAGCTGCTTATCGTCTGGGCGATACCCTGTTGCAAGAAGGAAAGATGACGGAGGCCGCCGAAAAACTGCACCGTTCCGATCTTCTGCGTCCCGATATGCCGGAGACTTTATATTCCCTCGCTCGAGCGACAATAGTCAGCAATCCAGCCTCGGCCGAGCTCGCCTTGAATAGAGTAATCGAAATCGAGAAACAGACCGCACTCGCCGGGCAGGCATATCTCCTGCTGGCTGGAATCCACCGCAGGCAAGGGAAGACGGAACAGTCGATGCGTGAGATGGCGGAATATCACCGTATCCAGACCCTCACTTCCCGAGGTAGAGAATAATCGGCTGTCGAGCCGGGACTGGGACAAGAAGAAGGCTTTAGCCTCGCTGCCCCGCCGACGCGTCTATTCTCCCAATGCCAAAATCAGCAAGTCCTCAGTGCGAGCTGGGTCGCACCACCAATGCCGAGCCGAAAATGCCCCTGGCTATCTTCGCGCTCTTGGCTTCACGATCGCCACTGGCGTTTCCTTCTTTAGCCCGGCCAGAAGCAAATCTCTCGGTTGAAGAGCGGATGGAGACTATCTTACATACAGTGTGAAATGCTCGTGATCTTCGATACGACAGCCGGCGCGAACGAGCGTAAACCTGGGGTGATCGCAGCCTCTGCACGGTGGAAAGATTTTCCCGCTAATGCAAATCACTTCATGGACTCCGGCATGCGCCGGATCGTGCGTCACTCTGTAGAGGCCGGAAGCGTAAACTTCATCTCCGGGCCGGTAGCTTTCGGTTTGCTCGATGACAATTTTGTGCATGGGCTGTCCCTAGGGGACGCGCTCCAAATGTAAGTATGGTTTTGAATCTTGACAATGGCTCGAAGGTGGGAGGGTGTCATAAGTTCATCCCCTCACCTTCGTCTCGGCAACGGGAAAAATTCTCTGCTTCAAGAAATAACGTTCCAGACCCCAGCGCTACACTCCAATCAGCGTGTCTATGATCTAGCGCTGATCCATGCACAAGAAGGGCACATCCTTTGTGGCCGCAAGCCGGCGGTGCGGGGCTTTGTAATCTGGGAGTTGTCGAAGGATGTCGTACGTGTAACGATCGCTTCCGACATGCCGATCTTCGGTGCTAATAGTGCTGCGCACGTGGCGAAACATGTTGCGCAACCAAGGGATCACGAGTTCCTGTTTTTCTGATTGCGGTTGCGTTCACCTCATGCGGCGGAGATCTGGGCTCCTCTTGTCTCGACAACGCTGTGCGCTGACGCAGGGGATGAGAACAGAGCTATGAGACCTTCGACCAGTGTTGGGTGAGTCAGGACCGCATCGCGCAGCGCGGTGTAGGGCAGCCCTGCGATCATCGCCATCTGGACGGCGGCCAGGATCTCCCCAGCACCGACACCGAAGACCGTGAACCCGAGGATGCGATCGCTATCAGCCTCCACGAGGGCCTTCACGAACCCGCGGGTCTCCGAAAGCGTGCGTGCACGCAGGTTAGTTTCCATGGGGACCTTAAACAGGCGATACGCTATCTCTTGCGCCTCCGCTTCTGTTTCACTCAGGCCGATACGAGCGAGTTCGGGGTCGGTGAACAGACAATATGGGACTTGCCTGCCCGTGGTCACACGGTTACCGCCGGTTAAATTGGCATGGACTACTCGGAAATCGTCGATGCTGATGTGCGTGAACTGCGGGCTACCTGCGACCTCGCCGATCGCCCAGACGCCGGGCGCGGTGGTCTGCAGCCGCTCGTTGACCTTGATGTATCCCCGGTCGGTGAGCTCAACGCCGGTCAGTTCCAGGCCGAGTCCTTCGGTGTTCGGATTGCGGCCTGTGGCGACCAGTACATGACTACCCTTTATCACTCTTTCCGTTCCATTCTGCTCGACGACGACACTCACCGAGTCGCCACATTTGCCCGACACTTGCTGGATCCGCGCATTCAGCAGAATGTCGATGCCTTCATCTGCGAGCAGGCTGCGAAGGCCCTCACATACGTCCGGGTCTTCTTTGGACATCAGCCGCTGGTTGCGGTCGATTATTGTCACCTTGCTGCCGAAGCGGCGCATCGCCTGGGACATCTCCACTCCGACGTAGCCCCCACCGACAACGAGCAAGTGTTCGGGAATTTCATCGAGTTCAAGGGCCTCGATATGCGTGAGCGGCCGCGCTTCCGCAAGGCCAGGAATTGTCTCCAGTGCGGCACGCGTGCCCGTACTAACGATCACATCTGTGCCCCGTAGTTGACGTTTGGTCCCATCGGCCAGAGTGACTTCCACTGTTCTCGGAGCCAGGAACCGGCCCGTTCCCAATATGAACTCGGCTCCTGAGTTCCTGTAATTTTCCATATACATGTCGTTCAGGCCACGCACCATTCTGCGCTTGCCCTCGCGCACGTCCGCCATGTCGATCGCGAAGCCGTCGAGTGTGATGCCGAATTCCTTGCTTCGGCGAAAGTACGATGCGACTTTCGCGCTGTGGATCACGTTCTTGCTAGGCAGGCACGCAATGTTCGGGCATGACCCGCCGATGTATTTGCGCTCGACGACCGCGACTTGCTTTCCTTCGCCAGCAAAAGTCCACGCAGCGATAGTCGAGCCCGTGCCACCCCCGAGAATCACCAGATCAAATTCTTCCGGCTGCGCCTTCTTATGTACTTGAGGGGATGAGGTGCTTTCGGTGCGTTTCATGCGACTTTTCCTTTCTGAGCGACAGTCCATAGCCGACTTCTCGGACAATACGCTCCTTCAACGGTGGAATGAAATGTAGCGCGCGTATTGCGGCGGGTCACTTCGGGAGCCTTCAAGTACAACTTGGCCAATTCCCGTGCTCGGGGTAGCGCCGTACCGTTCGGCACAACCTCTGCAATCACTCCCCATGCGTGCGCGGTCTGCGCCGTGAGCGGCTGGGGGTTGAGCAGGAACGTTTCCGCTCGCCCCGCTCCAGCGCGATAACGCCACCGGTAAAGATTCCGTCGCCCGGCACAATGGTTCGCGCGAAGTGCGGGACATCGTGGAAGGTCGCACCCTCGCCGGTGACAATCATGTTGGCCAGCAACGCATACTCGGAGTGCACATGGGCTCGTCCCTCGATAGCCGCGACGACTGGTACGCGTACAGTGGCTATATTTTCGAGCAGCTGAACGCCCTCGTTGTGAATCTGGCTCCAAACGCCAGGATCGGCGACGTTGCCGACGGATGAGAAAGCGATTTCGGGAATGAACTCCCCGCCTGCTCCCGTCAGAATCACAATCTCATTCTCTCGATCTTGGGCGATCCTGCAAAAGGCATCGACAAACTCCGCATGATCTTGTGTTGTGAATCTGAACGGCCCGCCCTTGCTGCGAAATTCGACAACTAGGAGGCCGTCAGCATCCCGCGCCAGCTTCAGGTGCGATAGGCGGCAAAGTTATCTTGAAGTTGCATGAGCATTCTCCTTTCGGTGTTGCCTTGACTGCGTTGTTATTGCGAGACCAACACAATTGCACTCAGGTGGCGACAATGAGACCGCCTGCGGCACGAATGACCTCCCCAGTGATCCAGGCTGATTCGTCTGACGCCAGGAACA
>DATNKA010000246.1:0-2946 GCA_035603655.1 Candidatus Acidiferrales bacterium
TTCCAATTACCGAGACTGAATCTTCGGATTCAACCCTGGGTGCCACCGAGCTTGCAAACCTACAGGCTCAGTGCGCCTTCGTCAACATTCTCGGTAGCGGACAGGGCATCTGCAGTTGCGGGACGGGGGACTAGTTGCATCAGGTGGGACATGCTGTCAAGCATGTCCCATTTCATCTGAAACGGCATCGTAGCCGAGCAGTCCTGCTCGGATCATTCTTAAGCACAGACTGGCGGGATTGAACGAGGATGACGATGAGGAACCCCACAACTCTGGTATTTTCCGAAACACTTCCGCAAACTCGCGCTGCCCAATAACCCAGCGGGTTAGTCTTTCAGGTTAGTGCGTTAGGGCTACCACAAGCAGGGAATTGTCGAACTAATCCGATCGGCGTAACTTCTTGGCGTAGTAAGTTTGGTTAGGCCACGTGGGTACTTGTAAAGAGCAGGGCAGCGAGTAAATTAGCTGACCAGCGTGCCTCCGCTGAATCCTCCCCCCAGCCGGCTCGCCACAGGAGGATTCTCAAGCATGAAACAGCTGAGTAGAATACTGCCCGTACTTGTCGTTGCATTGCTGGTTCTGGGTATCGGTTCAGGCATCGCAATGGCACAAGATGTTTACAAGCTAAACTATTTTTCCAACAACGTGGCTGGCGCTCCGGATGGCACGGTGAGAATCGATAATCCCGGTCTCACCTACGGCAACCTCTGCGCCATGATCTACGTATTCGATGCCGATCAGCAACTGACCGAGTGCTGCGGTTGCGTTGAAACTCACAACGGACTACGCACGCTATCGGTAAAGCGCGACCTGACCAGCAACCCGCTGACGGGCGTCCTATCGACAAACGGAGTAATCAAAGTCGTATCGGCTGCGGTCAACAACTCACCCTGCGATCCCACCTCGAATGTTTCACCCAAAGCGAACCTGCGGGTGTGGAACACTCACATTCAGAACCCGGTGGGGGCAGCATATCCAATTACCGAGACTGAATCTTCGGATTCAACCCTGGGTGCCACCGAGCTTGCAAACCTACAGGCTCAGTGCGCCTTCGTCAACATTCTCGGTAGCGGACATGGCATCTGCAGTTGCGGGACGGGGGACTAGTTGCATCAGGTGGGACATGCTGTCAAGCATGTCCCATTTCATCTGAAACGGCATAGTAGCCGGGCAGAGAAGTCTGCTCGGATCATTCTTAAGCACAGACTAAGCGCGGGGAGGCGAGTAATGAACAAGAGGATGGGAGTGTCGGTGTTTTTTCTTGGATGCTTTCTTATGAGTGGGTTGTGCCTATATGCGCAAGAGGCCGTGGATATAGAGCAAGTCATCGCCCAGGTTGGCGGGCAAAAGCTGACCCTCGGCGACTTGCAACAGCAACAAGGGGGAAAGTTGCTTCAGGCAAAGTATCAGTATTACATGAACCAACGAAAGGCCCTGGATCAGCTTATCAACGACAAACTCATCGAGATCGAGGCGAAAAACCGGCACCTCTCTTCCGACCAATTGCTGAACACAGTTGTCTACAAGGACCTGAAAGACCCAACCGAGGACCAACTGCAAGTCTACTACGAGGGTATGGAATCAAACGAATCTTACGAAGCCATACACGATCGCGTGCTGGAACACATTCGCTCGCTACGCCGGGAAAAGGCCCGCACCGCCTATGTCACGCAGTTACGCAGCAATGCCAGTGTCCAGGTTCTGCTGGCGCCCCCATTCGCTGAAGTGGATTTGAAAGATGCTTATACATCTGGCGCCAAGAATCCCCCGGTGACGCTGGTTGAATTTGCCGATTACGAGTGCCCGTACTGTCAGAAGATCACGCCGGAGCTGAAAAAGCTTGAGAAGGAATATGGGGACCAGTTGGCAGTCGTGTACAAGGACTTTCCGCTCCCCATGCACCACACTTCGCAAAAAGCGGCTGAGGCGGCCCGCTGCGCGGGCGAGCAAGGAAAGTTCTGGGAGTATCACGATGTCCTTTTTTACAGCAAGCAGCTCCAAGTTGCGGAGCTGAAGGCCGATGCCCGCGTGCTCAAGCTGGATGGAGATCGCTTTGATAAATGCCTGGACGATGGCGCTGAAGCCGCGCCTGTGAAGAAAAGCCTGGAAGAGGCGGAAAGTCTGGGCTTGACCGGTACTCCCAGCTTCTTCGTGAACGGCCATTTTTTCAGTGGAGCCGCCGATTACACCGTGCTCAAAGAGATGGTGGATTTGCAACTGGCTTCATTGCCCCGGCCTTCTCGTACCGAGCTCTCGAGAACTGGGCCCGACCGCACGCGCGCTAGCAGTGTGTCAGCTGCCGGCAAGCGAGACTAGCTAAGTCGAGATCGCGGCTACAGTTCGAAGATTGGGGATTGATAAAATGAAACGTCCGATCCTGCTTGCATCGACTCTGTTGTGCCTGGCATTCTCAGCGCTGCAGGCGACCGCTGGCGTTTCGCTTTCGCTTTCTCCTCAAAACGCGCAAGTTCCGGTGGGTGGTCAGCTACAGTTTGTCGTCACTGTACTCGGAACCAGCGATAGTGTTGTTACCTGGAGCGTCGAGGGAACGGGATGCAGTGGGATCACTTGCGGCATGATTAGCGCAGAGGGACTCTACACTGCACCCACAAATGCTCCATCTCCATCCACCGTAGCCGTGACAGTAACCTCGCTGGCCGACGTCACGGCTACCGCGACCTCAACTCTCACCATTGGCTCGCCTTCAACGGTCTCGGTAGCGGTATCGCCCAACGAAGTTGTGCTCGCACCCAGGGGACAACAGCAGTTTAAGGCTAGCGTTACTGCTAGTTCGAACCCGTCAGTGACTTGGAGTATCAGCGGCATTGGGTGCGTAGGTGGTTCGTGCGGTTCAATCACTCCAGCCGGGCTCTACACCGCTCCGAGCAGTGTGCCCTCGGTTTCAGCAATCACCATCACTGCGGTCTCGGTGGCCAACCCTACCAA
>DATNKA010000247.1:0-3873 GCA_035603655.1 Candidatus Acidiferrales bacterium
GTGACACGCAACGCGCCGCTCTCGGAGTCGGGTACCAGCAGAGCGGATACGTCACATTGCATTACCCTGAAAAGATTCGTCGACAGCGCCTCAACCATTTGCCGGAGATCCAACTTCGACGTGACGCTGCTTGTGATTTCCAGAAGCAATCGCAGCCGATCGCGTTCGCGCTGCAGTGCTTGTTCGTTCATGTGGCGCTCAATCGCGATCCCAGTGATGTGGCTGGCATTCTCGATCAACTGGAGTTCGTTGGCACTGGGCCTGCGTGGTTCACGATAGTTGATAGAAAATGTGCCGAGAGCTTTGCCTTCGCTCGTGAACAACGGGCGTGACCAAACGGAACGAATTCCATAAGGCAACATGCGGTTGCGATAGTGCTCCCAGATGGGATCGGTCAGGATGTCGGTTACATACACCGGTTTCTTCCGATAAAGGGCTGTGCCGCAAGATCCGCCTTTCGGACCAACAGCCATGGCTCCTACGTGAGCGATGAATCCAGGAAGGCTGGGGGCAGCGGCACAGTGGAGTTCCTTTCCGTCTTCGTCGGGAAGCCAAATCGTGCAAGACATGTCCTCGGCTTGCGATTCAACCAACTCAGCAATGTTCGCTAGAACCTCGGACAGAGGAGACCCCGCAAAAATCAGTTTTTGCAGGTTGAGGACGGACTCAGTCGAAAATAGCCCCAAGTACTTTTCCGACGGTGTGTCCCGCGATAGGACTTTTGCGGGAAACTGTATTGCTCTCTCCATGAATTGTCCTTCCCGGCCATTTTAGATTCGAGAAGTCGAGGTATGTCCTATCGCAGGCCGATTTCATAGCGCCGACTCCGGGCCGCGTCAGACACTACTTTAAGCCGGAAAGGGGCGAATCTGCCACTGTTTAGAGGAGCGAGTGCGGGGTTGGAGGGGATTGAGATCGCCTTATCAGGTTGTGTTGTGGAAAGAAGAGAGTTTTCTGGACTGGGCCAGCTTACTCCTGGGTCGAATATGCGTCTAAAACCAAGGAACTGCCGCCCGACTCCATTCGGACCATCGAATGCAGGCTGCTGCTAGGGGCCCTTCGGACCTCCACAGTGTCGAGGCCCTATTGCGCGAGTTTCTAGGATATGAGTCGATGAAATGACGGAGAACTGCCTTGATGCTGGACATGATCATTGAAAAAAAACTGCATGACTGAATTAAGGCTACGGCGAAACACAGGCATCTTCGGATTGGTCGCCACGCTCATCTCGCTGACTCAGTTACCGCTCTACTTTATCTATTCAGGTGCGCCCCCGCAGTGGGACATCCTCACGCGCGTCATGGTGAGTATCATCGGGAGCGCGATCCTCATCGTTTTTCTGGTGGGCTTCCGGCTGGTTCTTCGCCAGGAAAGTCTGGAAATGGAGTGGGGCTCCACGATTGCACTCGTCTCCGGGCTGATGTGGCTGACGTTCAGCTCCGTGGCCCAATCGATGGAAGCTGGAACTGCGATTGTGTCTAAGATTCCAATCGATCCGACGGTGGATGGTGTCCTCGCCCCAGGCCAATTTCTCATGTTTGGATCCATTGGCCGGCTTATGACGACCCTGTTTCTGTCCGCTTCGGGTTTCGCAATATTGCGCGGACGTCTCATGCCAGCCTGGCTTGGCTGGTTAGCCTGGATTATCGCTGTGGTCAACCTCGCGTTTGTTCCAGCCATGTTCTTCGGTCCCGACGCGGCTCAGTTTTACAGCGCGGTCGGGTGGGGCACGACGGCAACGGCTCCATGCCTCGTCCTATGCTGGATCCTCATAGTGAGCCTCATCTTGATCAGAACTCCCGCCAGGCCTGAGGCCTGACACCATACTTCGATCGCGATTGCCAGGACTCTTTGCACGCACGCCTTGGACCGAGTTTTTCCGCACCCTGCTAGAAATCTTTCGCCCTTATAACTCGCTCTTGACCTCCTTGAGGACGCTGAGGACGCGGTGAACAAGCGGGTCTACATTGCCACGCGACCATAGAGCAAACGTGTCTAACGGTCCGATGGAAAAACCTGGAGTTCGTAATACGACCCCATCAGGAACAAAGTCTTTTGCAGAAGATGGAAGGAACATATATCCCACCCGGGCCTTTGTAAGGTTAACCCCGGTCTGAAAATGCTCCGCCATTTGATATCTGTCCAGCGGCATGTGATTCTTCAGAAAGGCCGCCGCGATCATTTGGTGCACACTCGGCAGCAAGTCTTTCGAGGGCATGATGAGGAGCTCGCCTTTGAGGTCTCTTAAGCTCACGTACTTCCTGCGGGCTGCCCTATGTCCTTTTGGGAGAGCTACGACAAGTCTCTCCCGAATCAACAGCATGCTCTCGATTTGGTCATAGGTACGGCTCAAATGACCAATGCAGACATCAAAGGTTCCCGAACGTAGTCCTGTGATTTGCGGGTCTTCAGGCCCTTCTTTAAGCTCCACGTTCACAAGAGGAAGAGTGCTTCTGATCTTCTCGAGAAGCATGGGAAGAATCTGGAAGGTCGCCGTCGGAATGAATCCGAGCCGGATTGTCCCTGCCTCACCGCTCTCTGCATGAAGCGCCGCTGCCGATGCCTGCTGAAGTCTCAACAGGATTTCTCGTGCCGCAGACAAGAAAACTTCGCCTGCGCGGGTGATTTCAACCCGCCGCTTTGATCGCCGAAAAAGGACAACCCCGAGTTCATCTTCAAGTTGCTTGATTTGGACGCTTAGAGAAGGTTGGGAGACATGTAGCTGTTTGCTTGCCTGCCGAAAACCGAGGGTTTCGGCAACGGCAACGAAGTAGCGAACGTGTCGGAGTTCCATGGCTGATAATCCCCACCTATCAGAGTGACATGAAAAAACTACCACGCCATATCACTGTGCAGCCTCATCTTTTAATCTGTAACGCCAATAAAGAGTGGCGAAATCAGTCAGCAGGAGGTGGGTTGTGAAAATAGGTTTTCTGGGAGCCGGGAACGTAACACGCACGTTTGGCCGTCACTTGATAAACGCGGGTCACACCATAGTTGTATCGAATTCCAGAGGTCCGGAGACACTGGCTGATTTTGCCGCCGATCTTGGTCCCGGCGCCGTCGCGGGGACCAGGGAACAGGCGGCCGAGTGCGACGTCGTTATTCTCGCTGTCCATTGGGCGAACGTGCGTGAAGTACTGAAAGGTATCGATTGGCGTGGCCGGATTCTGATCGATGCGACTAACGCGCACATGGATCCTAAACCCGACATCAGTCTGGCGGGAGTCACAAAATCGCGGGCCGCATTGAAGTCGACCGGGCGCACATCGAGCGAGATAGTCGCTGAGATGGCGGTTGGCGCACGGCTTGTAAAATCGATCAGCAACATGCCAATGGCATGGATACAGGACTTCTCCCCGAAGAAACCCCGTACCGTCATCTTTACATCCGGCGACGACGTCGAAGCCAAGAAATTAGTAATCGATTTGGTCAACAGCACTGGATTAGTCGCGATTGATCTCGGGTCACTCGCCACAGGCGGTGCCATGCATGAGGTCGGCGCTCCTTTATCCGGCCTCGAACTCCACTTCGTCCGGCGGTTACGTTGAGACAGATGGCTCCCGCGTTACTTCGGCGCTCGACCGCTGCCGAAGTGGCTTTCGCTTCCTTTGCCAGTGGAGCATGTCAACCGAGTCTTGTGAAACGAATGAATAGGGGAAGAAGTGATGAAGATCAGAGGATCGAGAAAAAGAGAATGAGTGATGACGCACTAGATCTAGTGTTTCGGAAAGCCCGTACCTCCAACGCATGCCTGTTTCCAGAACGGATCCTGCGTCGGTTCGAACAGGATGCCAACTACGGTGGCAAAAGAGGACGAGCTTACAGTGTTTGCCCAATTGACGTTCTTAAGTCACGGCGGTTCGATGGGTG
>DATNKA010000248.1:0-2690 GCA_035603655.1 Candidatus Acidiferrales bacterium
TCGAAGGCATTCTCCAAACCGACGGCTATGCAGCGTATGACCAAATCGGTGGGCTGAGAATGGTACATGCCGCTTGTTGGTCTCATGCAAGAAGACAGTTTTTCGAAGCGGTGCAGCTAAATCCCCGAGATCAGGTTGCGACCCCGATTGTGGCTCAGATGGACGAACTGTTTGCCGTCGATGCGGAAGCTCGCCGCAAAACGCTGACTGCTGCGGCGCGGGATATTCGGCGTCAGGAAAGGGCCAAGCCTCTCCTGGATGAGATCCGCAGCAAGATCGATGCAGCGCAGTCCGTTGCATTGCCTTCCAGTTCACTCGGCAAGGCTTGCCAGTACACGCTCACGCTCTGGAAGAAGCTCACCCGCTTCTTGGAGTATCCAGAATTAGAACTAAGTACTAACCTAGCGGAGAACTCCATGCGTCCGGTAGCTCTTGGTCGAAAGAATTGGTTGCACATCGGCAGCCCACAAGCGGGACCGAAGGTTGCGGCGATTCTCTCAGTCGTGGAAAGCTGCCGTCGGCTGCAAGTCCCGGTTCGCGATTACTTTTCTACGATTCTCCCCGGGCTTGCCGATCTCCCGATCCGGTGCCTTCCAGGCGTTACTCCCACTGTGTGGGTCGCCCGGCACTCATAGGCTCAAGTCTTAAAGGCTAATAGCATAAAGGGTTGCTCTCCGTGTGCGCATACGCTGTGCGGGCGAGCCCCTCGCAGATTCCGCGTAGAGTTATGATGAATCGGCCTGGCCGGAAACAATCCTCTTCAGCCAGGCCAGGAGTCCGTCTGAAATGGCCGGAAACGGGCCTCCCAGAAGGTAAACTCCGACAAGGGGTTTTGGCCAAGGGCGCAAAATCACCGAAGGCGTTTCTTGGTTACAAAACGGGTGTCTCACGAATATGAAAGGGAACATCTGCACTAAGCTTCGAATGTCGGAGGGCGAGGCCATGTACACCCAGAGGATGTACCGGCGACCATAGGCTTTATCCGGCGTATCGAGGCACATTAAGCGAGGGAACCGAAGGATGGACAGGACAGCAATTTGCGTAAAGTTCGGCTTGGATTATCTTGCGACGGAACACACTTTCACGATGGGCATCGATCGGCGCTTTACGGTGGCGATGGCAAGGCGGTTTTGCGGGCGCTCCGTTTTGGAAACATGCACCGGAGGGGGATTCACGACAATTGCACTGGCGCGGGTCGCCGCACATGTGGTGACGGTGGAAATTGAACCAGCCCACCAAATACAGGCCAAACATAACTTGGCAATGGCCGGCCTGGCAGATCGCGTCATGTTCGTCTTAGGGGACATTATGGACGAGAACACGTGGAACCGGCTTCCGCCGGTGGACGCGGCCTTCCTCGATCCGGACTGGGCGGTAACCGGTCCTGCCCACGTTCACCGTTTCGTGAACTCCACAACCCAGCCGCCCGCCGATGCGCTGCTAGATAGGACTCTCTCTGCTACCCCAAACGTGGCTCTGGTCCTCCCTCCCACCCTCAACGTTTGCGAGTTCGACAGTCTCCCGCCTCACGAACGCCAGAAGCTCTATATAGATCAGAGCCATGAGCTCTACTGCCTGTACTTTGGTGAACTCGCCATCTCACTGGGCGATACCGAATTCCGCGTGTGATATGGCGTGCGGAAGCGTGGACTGTGAACTGTGGACTTTTGCTAGCTTCGTCGTCGGTTTTCCTAAAGAGGAGCCTCGCATCCTAGATAACGCAGAAAAACCATCGTGAGTTTGTCAGTCAAGAAATCATTGTCCATCGAAATCCCGGAGAGCGCCGCTCACCAGTTCAAGCTGAACCATCACAACACATGGAGCGGGTTATTACTCCGCGCTGCGATGGCACTCCACGACCATGAAATCTGTCCACGTTTTCGCGTCCTCAGACTCTTCACCGCGCCAAGTGAAATGCGTCTTGGAAATATTTGTATAGGTTGCACGCGTAAAGGGCCACTGTGCCCCACGCTCTGACTTAAAGGCATAGGTGACGGACTGGCCGTCGAACCGAGCTCCGCCGAACTGCTCCGACGTGAGGTCCGTCCATGTTCCCTCCAGAGCGTTTAGCCACTTGATGTTCCAAACCTGCTTGGCGGAGTCGTAGATCCGAAAATTCATGCCGAATACAATCAATTCTCCAGACGAGTCTATCATCCTGTATTCGTCTGCGATCGCATAGCCGTCGAGGATGTAGTGGCCCAACCACGTTCCGTGAAACGTCTGCCATTCTCCAGCCGGCAATTTGAACTTGGCGTCGAATTTCCATCGGCCAAGGAGAAAGGCAAATCGCGAGAGTTCCGCGGGCGCATTGGGGTTGGGCTTCTCAACTCTTTGTTCGTGCTGCTTCATGTGATGATCCTCCGTGGCGGTTGCTCCTAAGAACTTGGGTCCAATCAGCAGTGATATTGTCGCAAGCAGCATACGGCGCCGCGTTGGTCCCCAGCTAGCTTGTGCATCCGCGCCGTCTTCGCTCCACATAACCACGCCGCCATCGGTTGACAATTGATTTAATTTGTTCTATTATACAGAAGAAATGAAAAGAGGAGAACTTCTCGGATCGCTGGAGCACATAATCCTGCTCGCCCTTGTGCGTCTGGATGGTAACGCTCACGGAATGATCGTCCGACGCGAGATTGAAGAACGTACCGGTCGCAATATTTCTATCGGCGCCGTGTACGCGACTTTGG